>JBICHM010000312.1:0-6618 GCA_043101835.1 Phycisphaerales bacterium
TGATCACGATCGGCGCGGCGTTCGGCATCGGCGCCGGCATGCAGAACAGCGGGTTGGCGACGGTCATCGCGCACAACGCGCTCGGGTGGGCCGCGACGCTCGGGCCGGTCCCGCTGCTGGCGGTGATCTACCTCGTCGCCATGGTCTTCACGCAGGTGCTGACCAACAACGCGGCGGCGATCCTGGTCTTCCCCATCGCGCTGCAGGCGGCGAACGACGCGGGGATGCACTTCCTGCCTTTCGCGGTCGTCATCGCGGTCGCCGCGTCGTGCGAGTTCATGACGCCCATCGGCTACCAGACGAACCTCATGGTGATGGGGCCGGGCGGCTACAAGTGGACGGACTACCTCCGCCTCGGCGCCCCTCTGCAGCTGCTGTGCGCGATCATCGCGATCACGATCGCATCGGTCGCCTACGGCCCGCTGGTCGACGGGTGACCCCCCTCAACAGGCGGAGTAACTGCGCCCGTTTCCTGAACACTCGTTGTGGGGATTTCCCGCCACCCTGAGGTCGGCTAATGTTCTCCGTCCGTTCCTGCCGTTCCGAGGGGCACTTTCGGCGGTTGGGTGGCGTGCAATATGCCACCCCGGTCTTGGAAGAATCGTTGAAGCCCGAACACAACCCCGGACCGATAGGTACGACATCTGAACCTGATCTCTCTCTCCTCCAGCGGGGCGCCGATTTCGATCTGGCGCCCTGCTTTTTTTCCGATATGCCGCTGTGACCGACCAGACGCCCGCCGAGACCGATGCCGAGCGCGATGCGCGACCGGTGCGTTCCGGGCGTTGGTGGCGGCTCGCGATACGTGCGGCGCGCTGGGGCGCAAGCGCGATGCTCGTTGCATTCACGGCGCTGCTCATGTGGACCGAGCGGCCCTACCTGCTTGATCTCGCCGCGCAGTTCGGCGTGCTCGGCGCCATCGCATCGGCGATCGTCGGCGCGGCGCTGCTCGCGCTGCGTCGCGACGGCGCGGCGTTCGTGGGCGTGCTCGCGACGGTCATCGCCTGGGGCGTGCTGCTCCGGGACTATCGATCGCCGGTGGCGGGCGCATCCGGCGGAACGGCGCTGCGCATCGTGCTCTTCAATGCGCACGGCTACCCGCTGACGCCGGCGTTCCTCGAGTGGGTGGAGTCGGAGGGCGCGGATGTGTTGTGCATCGTCGAGTCGCCGCCGGCGCTGTTCGGGAGCTGCCCGGCGCCGATCGCAGCGCTCGAACATGCACTGCCGGCGGGGCCGTCGTGGCGCGCGAGCGACAGTGTGTTCAGTCGCTACCCGTTCGAGGTCGTCTGGCCGACGGAGGACGAGATCCGGCGCCGCCCCGCGCTGGCGGTCGCGTCGCGCATCGTGATGCTCGACCTGGGCGGTGGCGAGCGGATTTTGTTGACGACACAGCACCCCCCATCGCCCCGGACGCCGCGGAGTTGGCGCACCTCGTGGGAGCGGAGCGCGCGGTGGGGTGAACAGGTCCGCAGCGCGATCGACCAGGCGGGCACACCGGGCGTCGTGGCGGGCGACATGAACTCCACACCGACGGGGCGAACCCACCGGGCGTTCGCGAACGCGAGCGGTCTGTCGGGCTGGACGCCTCTCTTCGGGGCCGGCACCTGGCCGGCGGACAAGCCGCGCTGGCTCAGCCTGCCGATCGATCGCATCTGGACGACGCCGGGCGTCGTGGTGACCGACTACACGGTCGGCCCGGCGTCGGCCTCGGACCACCGCCCTGTTGCGGCGACGGTTGTCTTCCCGGCGCGTTAGGCGCGGCCGAGGCGGACCCGAACAGCATTCTGGACCCGCCGTCGCTCCTCGGCGCTGACCGCAAAGCACAGCGACGCCGCGCCGACGACCAGGGCGTAGACGCCGACGACCGTGAGCAGCGACAGGAGACTCCACTGCTCGACCATGCCGTCGGCGACCACAAGCAGCGGCGCCGGGATCGCGGCGACCAGCAGCGGACGCACGCACGGGCGCACGATCTCCACGACAGACGCCTGCAACGCTCGCGCGGTGACGATCGGAATGCCGACGAGATGGAAGATCGCCATCGCGATGCTGAACGCCCACGCCACGGCAGTGAACCGGATGGACTCGGGAAGCGTGACAATCAGCAGGCCTGCGAAGACCGGGTTGAGGAGCCCCCCGACGACGATGACGGGCGCGACGCGACGCACGTGCCCGGCGCCGTAGAGCAGGCGCACCCAGCCGTCGGAAACGCTGCGGATAACGATGCCGATGGCGAGCACGCGGATCATCATCGCGACCTGCGGCGCGGTGGTGTCGGGGTTCTCGAGCCGTGCGCCGACCCAGACGCGGATGATCGGCTCGGCGAGCACGGCCATCGCGATTCCGGAGGGAATCGCCGCGAGCGCGTGGAGGCGGGTGGACTGGCGCAGCAGCGCGCGGACGCCGTCGTCGCCGCGTGTCGCGCCGAGGCGCGCCGCGACGGCGTCGACGCCCGCGGTCATGCCTGTCGTGAGCATCCGCGCGTAGGAGGCGAGCTGCACCGCGAGCCCGAAGAGCAGGTTGCCCGCGACGCCCAGCTGGAAGTTGATGATCAGCGCGTCGAGGCGGATGTGCATATTCATCGCCATCGACGCGAGGGTGTTCCAGAACCCGGTGTGCAAGACGGTTCGGGCGCCGGCGCGCGAGGCCAGCGACGGGCGCGGGCGGAGCGCGGGCTCGCGCACGAAGACGATTCCGGTGGCGACCGCGAGCACGGCGAGGCTGAACGCCGCGGAAATCGCTCCGTAGAGCACGACGGCGACGCCGACGCCGCGCGCATCCGCGACGCCGAAGACGACCAGTGTCGCGGCGGCGCTGATGAGCCCGACACGATCGAGGATCATCCAGAGGTTGGAGAGCAGGAAGCGTTCTCGCACCACGTAGAGGTTGAAGGTCGGCGCGAAGAGCACGGCCGCCGCGGCCTGGACGCCCTTGATGACGATGAAGAGGCGTGCGGGGCCGAGGAGCGCTTCGGGGATCTCGAACAACGGGGCCGCGAGGGCGAGCGCGCCGAAGGTGAGGATCGAGATGGCTGCGGCGCACACAGTGACGAGATACGCGCTGTTGTAGATGACAGGAAAGACAGCGGGGTCGGGGTCGTGCAGCGCGCTGCCGAGCTCCCGGTTGAGGCTCTGCTCGGTGATCTCCTGGAACATCGAGGCGATGCCGACCGAGGAGCCGAGCAGCGCGATGAGCCCGAAGCCGTCATCGCCGACGGCGCCGAGGAGGATGGGCGCGAGGAGCAGGCCGAGGACGAAGGTCGTCCCGAGGCGCATGTAGTTGGCGCCGATGCGGACGAGCGCGCGCTTGGCCTCCGTGCCCACGAGTCGCTCCGGATCAGGCGGCGGGATCGCCGGGTTGGGTGTGGGCCTCCTGCCACGACTCGTCGCCGTAGTGCGACCAGTCCTGCTCCTCCTCGCCGGCGTCGGCGAAAGCGCCGGCGTCGCGGCTGACGCCGAAGGCGTCGAGCAGCTTTGCGGTGAGGCTCATCGAGACCCAGACGCCGATGAAGGCGAGCACATAGGTGTTGGCGAAGACCGAGGTCTCCCCTCGCGCGAGGCCCAGCACCTGCCCCAACTGACAGCCGACGGGGAGGACGACGAAGGGGCTCCAGGGGTTCCGTCTGATCAACTCATCAAAGAAACGCAGGAAGACGCCGGAGACGAACGCATAGACCACAAGCGCGTACCAGCCACCCTCCGCTGCAGCGTTGCCGATGATGCCCGCCGGAAGCGTGACTTTGCCCTGATCGACGCCGCGGACATTGGCGAGCGAGGCGAGCTTTGTGCTGAGCGGCGCGGGCTTTGTTTCCCACAGCGCCCGCGGGATCGGCAGCAGGAAGAAGTACTGGATCGTGAAGAGATGGTCGTACTCGTAGTTCTCCGGGTAGTTCTCGATGCACCAGAGCGCGGCGGTGCCGGTGTTCTGCCCGTCGAAGAGCAGGACCACGCCCTCCTTCACATTGCCGCTGGCCATCTCCTGCAAGTGGCCCATCGTCGAGCGCTGGCCGTCGCCGGAGCTGCGCACGCTCGTATACAGCGCGAGGAACACGATCGGCACGATGCTGACCGCGGTCATTCGTATGAGCATGCGCCCGAAGGTGATGTAGCGCCAGTGTCCGTAGTACATGCCCCAGATAAGGCCGGCGCCAACGGCGACGAGATTGCGGCGGCCGAACTCGCCCCACATCACGAGTGCGGTGTTCGCACTCAGCACGAGGACCGCAGTCAGCAACACGGCCGGGTTGAGCAGGCGTCTCGCCCAGACCCAGCCGATCAGCCCCGAGGAGACCGCAGCGAATCCGACCGCGACCATATTCGTGAAGATCGCCACATACGGAATGAGCACGCCGAACCGGAAAACAAGCGTCAGCGCAGTCAGGATGACGGCCATCCCGAGCATGAATCCTTCACCGATCGTCTGCTTGTCCGCCGCGAGGGCCTTGGCTGGCGTCCGCACGCCAGGCGCGATCCGATACGCAAGCAGGAGGATCGGGATGAAGACCGTGGACATCAACGCGAGTTCGACACCCGCGGCGCCCGGGTCCGACATGCGAAACATCTCGTAGCGATCAGCAACGAGTCGAATCGCCGCGCTCGAGAGCTGGAAGAGGATGAATCCGACGAGCGCGACGTTGCGGATCGACATGATCTCCACGGCGCCTCGTCGGTGCTGCATGAAGATGAAGAGCAGCAGCGCCCCGGAGAGGCCGAAGAGGTAGACGCCGGTGAGGAAGGGGCTCACGCCGTCACCCCTTGCGGCTTCGAGCCCGCGCCGGACTGCGCGGCAACGCACCGCTTGGCGAGATGGCGCTCGAGGAGTTCGTCGGCATCCCACACGAAGCCCGGATCCGGCGCGATCTCGCGAAGCTCAGCGAGGTCAGGGCGAAGTTGATCCACGAGCCAGCGGAGTGTCTCTTCCCTTGGGGGATCAGGTCGCGCAGGTCCGCGAGGGAAGAATGTCTGGAACGCCCACTGCCGGAATGAGCGCGGCACGAACGGCTTGAAGACATCACGGTAGAGCCGGCTGTGATACATGGTGGAGAAGACCCCGCGATGCACCGGGCGGCGGTCGCCCTTGTTGAACGCCTTCTCCTCTTGCACCGGCCCCTGTGTATCGCCGACGCCAAGGAAATCCGCGACTTCCTGGATCGTGGACTGTCGTGATTTCACGTACCGATCGAAACGGATCAGCTTGACGTTGTCGCGGCCGAAAGTCTCGATCCATGGGCGCAACTGCATCGCGTACTTGCTGAACGCCACAAACCGCTCGTGTGATCTGACCTCTTCGTCAATCGACGGTCCGGCTTCGTCGTAGGTGTACTCGTGATAGTGCTGGCTGATGATCCGATCGATCGGCTCCCGCATGATGTACAGCAGGCGAAGGTCGGGGCCGCAGAGCTCGAGCGCGCGGGCCGCGACGCCCTCGTATTGTGGTCGCTTGGCGTAGCCTGTTGATCCCTCGCCGCAGACCTGGTCAGGACGCGCATTGCGGAAATGGGCGGCGTACTCTGCGCGGCCTGCCTCGGTGAGGATGTCCTCCCTGACGAGACAATGCGGCTCCTTGTTGTCGGGCAGATAGACGCGGCTGTTTTCGAGCAGATCGAAGTACAGCGTCGTCGTTCCTGCCTTCATGGCGCCGATGATCAGGAAGTCTGGGAATCGCACTCGCATGCTCCTCGAGCGGCGCTCGCCGTCAGGCGGTCCGGTCGATGTCCTCTCTGAACTGGTCCTTTCGAAGCGGTCGCGACGCGGCCGGCGCACCAACCGCGAGATGTCGCGCGGGCACCTCGCCGGTGACGATCGCCCCTGCGGCGACCACAGAGTCGTGGCCTACGACGGCGCCCTTCAGCAGCATGGCGCCAGTGTTCAGCGCAACGCGGTCACCGACCATCCCTCCTTCGCCGTATCGCCACACATGAAGGATCTGCACGTGCTGCCGGAGCCAGACATCCCGGCCGAGGGTCGCTTTGCTGGAAATCACGATTCCCAGGGGGTGGGGCACCCATAGGCCCGGGCCGATCCGCACCGAGCAGGGAACGAGGCAGTGGTACCAATGGTAAATGATCTTTTCGACGATGAACGACAACGGCAACAGTCGCACGCGATGGAACCACGCCCCGAAACGCCAGAGCGCAACCATGTGGAATCCGGAGTTGAGCAAGGCCGCGGCAGTCAGGAAGAGCGCGTACTTCCACATCGGGCGGCCACGGCGGGGCTGCGCATGCGCGACGAGGTCCGCCCAGAGCGCACTGACGGTCGCAGGCGGCGCGACCTGAAGCGGCTCCGCTCGGGCGGCCTCGGCCAGATCTGGCTTGTCGGCGGTCTGCTCCGACACAGTGCTCATGCTCCTTGCGACCGCACGTCGCCATCCAGCGCCCCTGCCTGTCGCAGCGCCGCGCGCAGGCCCTCCACAGGATCGGCCTCGCGTCGCCAGGTCTCCAGCGACTTTTCGGACGCGGCCTTCATGGCGTCGATTCGGTCGGGGTCGGTGACCTCCAGCAGCGCGTCGCGGAGCGCATCCTCGCTTCCGGGGGGGATGAGGCGGCCGTTCTCACCGTCACGGACCAGCTCGACCGCGGCGCCAACGACGTCGGTGGCGATGATGGCCAGGCCCGAC
>JBICHM010000313.1:0-4686 GCA_043101835.1 Phycisphaerales bacterium
CCAGGGCGCGGCCCTCGCGGATGATCTGCGGGAGGCTCGAGCCTTCCTTCAGGCTGAAGGACTTGATGACGACCTGGTCCACCTCGAGGCCGGAGCGCGCGAAGGCCGCGGCCTTCAGCTGATCGGGCTCGGCCACGTAGAGGCGCGCGCCCGAACCGCCGCCGGCGATCGAGCCGACGATCCTGTACCCGTCGAACTGGCCGGTGCGCCGACCCGGCTTGTCGCGACCCGGCGCCTTGGCCATCGCCTCGGGCACGCGCTGCTCGATGCCCTCAACCAGCGTCGAGAGGCCCAGCAGGCGCGCCGGATTGCCGACGAAGATTCGATAGATGGCGTGGCCCGTCGCCGCGATCTCGTCCTGCACGGCGCGCCCGTAGTGCGACGCGGCCGACCAGCGACCCACGACGATGCTCAGCAGCACCAGCGGCACGAACACCACGGTCGTCAGAAGCCCGCCGAAGACGCGGAGCGTGTCGCCGATCTCGCGACCGATGAACTTGAAGACGTTGCCGAAGACCAGCGCGATGAACTTGACGAGCGGCACCACCAGGTAGGCGGCGACCATCACACCCGCGGTCACGGCGATGATGGCGAAGATGATCCCGGCGATCGACATATCGCTTGCTCCTCGCTCCGCCGCGTGCTGCGGCGGCGGGCCCCGCGACGCCCGCCCGAGGCCTGCTCACCCGAGCAGGTTCGCCTCGTCCTCCCGGCGCAGCTGCTGCCGGTGGTAGATCTCGGCGATCGCCTCATCGAAGAGGGCGTCGTCGGCCTTAGTCGGATTCAGCGTCAGGCCGTTTCGCTCCGCCTCTTCCAGTTCCTCGCTGGTGAATGAGTAGGTCTTGATCACCTCTTCCAGTCGCGTCCGCAGGAGCGTGCGGACCTTCGCCATCCGGCGGCTGACCGTGGGCTCGCTCGTGCCCAGGCTCGCCGCGACGTCCTTCCCGCTCATCCCGTCGAAGATCCGCATCCGGAAGATCGAGAAGTCCATGAACTCGCTCTCGCGCTCGACCATCCGGACGGCTGCCTCCACCTTGGCGCGGAAGACCGCTGCCTCGTAGTCGGCGTCCGGGCCGGCGCCGTCGCCGGGCTTCATCCAGGACTCGTCGAGGGCCGCCGGCCGGCGCCCGCCGCCCCGCTTGAGGGCCATGCGCCGGTCCATCTCATCGCCCAGCGTGTGCTTGGCGATCGCGAGCAGCCAGGTGCTAAACCGGGCGCCGCGCGTCGGGTCGTACTGCTCGATCGAGTCCGAGAGCGCCGCGAGCGTCTCCTGAGAGAGGTCCTGCACCGTCTCGGAGCCGATCCGGCCTCGACCCCACTTGGCCAGCTGCGCGCGGATGACCGGGCCGAAGGTCTCCCAGAGTTCGAACCACGCCGCTTCGTCGCGTGCTCGCAGGCGCCCAATAAACCCGGTTGTGAGGTTGTTCAGCATGCCCCTCGGTCTCGCGAGGCCAGCGGCCCCGTCGTCTCCGGCCTTCCCAAGCATAAGCGGACAACCCCGTCCGGGCCCCGTCCAGCGGCTTTTTGGTCGAATGCCCCAAGAATTCCACGCCAGCGACACCTCGCCATGAAATCGCCCCCGGCCTCCCCCCAACAAGGTCGGCGACACAGCAAGACTCGCGGCTCGGGTGTGTCGAGCCGCTCTTCTGGTGCGAAAGGAAGGCGACACAATGGCCGGTTTCACCAAGACTCTCATCCGGTTCGGCGTCATCGGCGGTCTGCTCGCCGGCGGGGCCGTGGTCGTCGCCGGCCCGCATCGCATGGCGGCGCTGGCGAAGCAGATGCAGAACAAGGTCACCACGGCGATCGATGCGAACATCGACGATCCGATCGCCATGCGGGCGCAGCTCCGCGACCTCGAGGCGAAGTACCCCAAGCGCATCGCCGAGGTCCGCGCCCACCTGGGCGAGATCAACGAGCAGGTCCGCCAGATCGAGCGCGACAAGGCGATCAGCGAACGCGTTGTCGCCATGGCTCGCGCCGACTACGGCGAGCTCAAGGACCTCATCGCCCGGGCCCAGGACGCCCAGTCCGAGATCGGCGGCGCTCGCGTGGTCGCGATCGCCTTCGACAACAGGCAGTTCTCGATCGACGACGCCTACACCCGCGTCAACGGCATCGCGGACACCGTGAATGTCTACCAGACCCGGGCGGCCGACCTCGACCGCGACCTGGCGAACCTCGAGCGCGACAAGAGCAGGCTCGACAGCCTGCTGGCCAAGCTCGAGAGCGAGCACGCGCAGTTCCGGGCGCAGATCGCCCAGCTCGACGGCCAGATCGACGCCATCGCCCGCAAGGAGAAGATGGTGGACCTCATGGAGGAGCGTCAGGAGCGCATCGACGCCCTGAGCCGCTACGAGGTCGCGAGCCTCGACCAGTTCAAGGCCTCGCTCGCCAAGCGTCAGGCCGAGCTGGACGGGCGCCTCGAGAGCCTCAGCCGTGAACAGGGCGCCACCGACTACGTGGACCGCGCCCGCTTCGAGGTCGACACGAACACGACCGTCATCAAGCCCGCCCCGACGCCGCGCGTCGAGCCGAGCAAGGTCGTGATCGGCGCCGACGACCACGACGGCCACGCCGCCGTCGCAAGCCGCGAGCACTAAGCCCGCACGGACGATTCTCCTCGCAGCCAACCAACGCCCGCCCGTCTCGGCGCCGCTCGCCGGGACGGGCGGCGTTCGTTTTGCGCACACGCGCTGCGGACCGGCGATCTACCCTCACCATGTGCCGACGCTGCGCGACCAGGCCATCGTTCTCCGGCGCTGGGATTTCTCCGAGACCAGCCAGACCGTCTCCCTTTTCTGTCGGGAGCACGGGCTGCTGCGCGGGCTCGCCAAGGGGGCCAAGCGTGAGCGCGGCAAGTTCTGCGGCGGATTCGAGCCGGTCACGCGCGGCGAGGTGGTCGCCATCGTCAAGCCCACCACCGACCTGGCCAACATCATCGAGTGGGACCTCCAGGAAGTATTCCAGGGGCCCCGGCGCTCGCTGCGCGCCTTCCACGGCGCCATGTTCCTCGCCGACCTTGTTGACCATGCCATGACGCAGGCCGACCCGCACGCTGCCCTCTGGGACGAGCTGGTCCGTGCGCTCACCGTGCTTGATGGCGACGATCCCGAGCCCACCCTCCTGCGCTTTCAATGGGCCACGCTCGTCGAGACCGGCCATAGGCCCGAGCTGAATCTCGGCCCCGGCGCGGCGCCAACGCTTGGATTCGACCCCGACGCCGGGCGACTCGTGCCCGACCCCGGCCCCGACGCCGGCGCCCGGGGCGTCTGGCGGATCCGGCGCGAGACGGTCGACCTGCTCCGGCGCCTGGACGCCTGGTTCTCCGGCGCCACGCCCGACCTCGGGGATGCCCAGGGCGAACGGCTGCGCCGGGCCAACCTCTTTCTCGCCTCGCACCTGCGCTGGGTGATCGGACGCGACCTGCCGACCCTCGCCGGCGCATTTCCGGACGCGCCCGGCGCGAGGCGAGAACGCGGCATGCGCGCCTGATCCCCATCAAGACGCCCTTCCCGCGGGCCGATTACCTCGCTGGACGCTGCCATCCCCGCTGGGGGTGGTCCGAAGCGGACCCTGCCGGCGGAGCACGGCGCCAGGACACGACCAGGACGGGCGACGACCCGGCCGCCGCGGAGCCGCGTAGTGAACTCCGACCTTCTTCAGAAGATCCTCTCCTGCCGGAAGGTGCCGACGCTGCCCGCGGTCGCGCTGCGCGTGATCGAGCTGACCAGCGGCGACGATGTGTCCATGCGCGACCTGGCGGCGACGATCCAGAACGATCAGGGCCTGGCCTCAAAGATCCTCCGGACGGTCAACAGCGCGTTCTACGGCCTCAGCCACCCCTGCTCAACGATCAGCCGCGCCCAGCTCATGCTCGGCATGCAGGCGATCAAGACCCTCGCGCTCGGGTTCACGCTCGTCTCCACGCTCAAGGAGAACGAGGAAGGGGAGTTCGACTACGAGTCCTACTGGCGGCGCGGCGTCTTCACCGGCGTCGCCGCCAAGAGCATCTCGACGATGCTCCACAAGGCCGAGCCCGAGGAGGCCTTCCTCGGCGGGCTGCTCCAGGACATCGGCATGCTCGCCATGTACTCCGCCCTGGGCGAGGAGTACCTCAAGGTGGTCGAGAGCGTCGGCGACGATCACAGCCGCCTTGTCAACGCCGAGCGCGCCGCGTTCGAACTGCACCACCCCACGGTCGGCGCGATGCTCGCTGAGCGCTGGCGCCTGCCGGCGTCGCTCGTGGCGCCGATCAAGTACCACGAGCGCCCGACCGCCGCGCCCAAGGAATACGCCGACGTGGTCAAGTGCGTCGGCCTCGGCAACCTCGCGGCGCAGGCGCTTTCGAGCAGTGAGCCGGCGCCCTGGCTTTCCAAGTTCTATCAGAAGGCCGAGGCGTGGTTCTCGATGTCCAACGGCCAGGCCGACGACCTGCTCAACACGATCGTGGAGTCGTCGCGTGAGGTCTCGAAGCTCTTCGATCTCCAGATCGGTGACAAGCCGGACGTCAGCGAGATTCTCGAGGCGGCCAACGAGCGTCTCGTCGACTTCATGCTCGAGAGCGAGCGTGAGATGGACCGCGTTGTCCAGCAGAGCGAAGAACTCAAGCGCGCCCTCTCGATCGACGGCCTGACCGGGCTCGCCAGCCGGCGCCAGTTTCTCGAGGAGTTCGGCGAGGCCTTC
>JBICHM010000314.1:0-2772 GCA_043101835.1 Phycisphaerales bacterium
CGACGCCGGTGAGCAGGACGATGAGAATCGGCTCGATGACGGTGGAGAGCGTCGAGGCCGTGTGTTCGGTCTCGCGCTCGTAGTGGCGGCTGATCACGTCGCACATGCGCGGCAGCGTGGCGGATTCCTCTCCGGCCGCGAGCATGCGTCGCGCGAAGTGGGGGATGTAGCGGCAGTTGTCGAACTCGCTGGCGAGGCGCCGGCCCTGATCGATGGCGCGCATCAGGCGTCGCGCATCGGCCTCCATCATGGGGCGTCCGCTGGCGCGCGACGCGAGCTCCAACGATTCGGTCAGCGGCAGACCGCTCGAGATGCAGAGCCCGAAGACGCGACTGAAGCGCGCCGTCGCGCCGCCGATGAGCACGCGCGAGATCGCGGGGATCCAGTGCAGCGCGCGGTCGATCGCGCCGCGACCCTGGGGCGTCGCCCACATGCGCCGGAACGCGACGGCGCCGACCACCAGACCGCCGAGGCACACCCACCACTGGTGACGGAGGAAGAGCCCGACGCCCTGGAGTATGCGGGTGAGCAGCGGAAGATCCATGCCGCGCTTTGCGAACATCTCGCCGAAGCGGGGCACGACGAAGGCGAGCAGGAATCCGACGGCCAGGGAGAGCGCGATCACGACCATGACCGGGTAGGACAGCGCCTTGCGGACCTGCCGGCGTTGCTCGGCGTGCTGCTCGAGCATGTCGGCGAGCGAACGGAGGATCTCCACCATGTTGCCGCTCTTCTCGGCGGCGCGGATGGTCTCGATGTACACCTCGCCGAAGACGCGCGTGTGCGCGCCGAGGGCGTCGCTGATCGACTCGCCGGCCTGGATGCGGGCGGCGGCGTCGCGCACGACCGACCGGAAGCGCTCGCTCTTCGTCTGGTCGCCGATGCTCCGGAGGCCGTCGCTCACGAGCACGCCGGCTTCGAGCAACACGGCGAGTTCGTGGGTGAACTCGCTCAGCTCGGCGGTCGAGGCCGCCTGGCGGAGCACGCCGGCGCCGGCGCCTGCCCGCTGCATTCGGATGCGCTCGGGCACGAGACCGAGCGCGACGATGCGCCGGTAGGCCTCGGCGCTCGTGGCGGCGCGCACGACGCCCTTCTGCAGATCGCCGGTGCGGCTTCGGGCTCGGTACGCGAAGGCGGTGCTCATGCGGCGGCCCTCGCGATCTCGGCATCGTAGGCGTCCACCGTGGCGCGGACGCGCATGAGTTCCTCGAGCGTCGTCTCGCCCCGGAGCGCCTTCTCGAATCCGTCGTCGATCATCAGGCGCATGCCCTCGCGTCGGGCGATGGCGCGCACGACATCCGGTGAGCGGTCGGCGTGGATGGCCTGCTGGATCTCGGGGCTGATGCGCAGGAGTTCGTAGACGCCCAGACGCCCGCGATACCCCGTGCCCAGACAACGCTGGCAGCCGGCGCCCCGGCGGAGGCCCGCCGCCTGCTCGGGGGTCACGCGGAAGGCGGCCAGCTCCGCATCTGATGGCGTGTCCGGCTGGGCGCAGTGCTCGCATACGCGACGCACGAGGCGCTGGGCGATGACGCACAGCAGCGCGCTGTTGATCGCGAAGGGCTCGGCGCCGAGGTCGCGGAGGCGCTGCACCGCGCCGACGGCGTCGTTGGTGTGCAGCGTTGAAAGGACGAGATGGCCCGTGAGCGATGCCTGCACCGCGATATGCGCGGTCTCCTCGTCTCGAATCTCGCCGACGAGCACGACATCGGGATCCTGGCGGAGGATCGATCGCAACGCCGTGGCGAAGGTCAGCCCCGCGCCGGGGTTCACCTGCGTCTGGCGGAGCAGCGGCAGACGGATTTCCACCGGATCCTCGATCGTCATGATGTTGCGATCGGGCGTGTTCAGTGTCTGCAGTGCGGTGTAGAGCGTCGTCGTCTTTCCGGAGCCGGTCGGACCGGTGACGAGGATCATCCCGTGCGGTCGGTGGATCGCGTCGTTAAAGACCTCGAGCGATGCGCCGTCCATGCCGAGGTCGTCGAGCGTCGAGAAGGCGTTCGTCGGGCGGAGGATGCGCACGACGATGCTCTCGCCATTGACGGTGGGGATCACGCTGACGCGCAGATCGAAGGCCTGTCCGTTGTGGACGTGGCGGATCTTGCCGTCCAAGGGCTTGCGGGTCTGCGTGAGATCGAGGTGCGCGAGGACCTTGAATCGGCGCACGAGGGCTTCGTGCGCGTTCTTCGGCGGGCCCTGTTGCGGACGGAGCACGCCATCCACGCGGTACCGCAGATGCAGGCTGGCGTCGTCGGCGCCGAGGTGAATGTCGCTGGCGTTCTGCTCGATGGCGGCCGCGATCATTTCGTTGACCGCGACGACGATGGGTTCTTCGCCGGTCGTCAGATCGGTCGTCTTTGTCTCGCGCCCCGGCGCGTTCTCGCTGCCCGCGGTCAGGCTGTAAGCGCGGGTGATGAGTCGGCGGAGGGCATCGGGTTCGCAGGCGACCGTTTCGATCTGGGCGCTAAGACGCTGGCGCAGCTGGTCGACGGCGCGAAAATCCATCGGGTCGGCCATGCCGACGGTCATCGTGTCGTCGAGTTCAAAGAGTGGGAACGCGATCAGGCGCTCCGCCAGATCGCGCGGCAGCATTTCGGCATGCCCGAGATCGACCTCGAACTGTTCGAGCGAGACGAACGCGCATTCGAAGATGCTGGCCGAGGCAATCGCGAGGTCGATCTCGGGCATGCCGAAATGCTGCCGCGCGATCTGGCGGAGCGCCAGATCGCGTTCCCACTCTTTGAACTCGACGACACGATGACCCTCGGCATG
>JBICHM010000315.1:0-5109 GCA_043101835.1 Phycisphaerales bacterium
CCCACGAGGTCAACGCCATCGACGGCGTCGACACCTACGACGACATGGTCGAGCACAACGTCATGGCCATCGTGAACGCGCTCCGCGACGCCGACACCACGAACTGAGACGGCATGCTCGAAATCCTCCTCATCCCCTTCATCGCCTGCCTCATCCTCACCGGGATCCACTGTTATCTCGGCATTCATGTCCTGATGCGCGGCGTCATCTTCGTCGACCTCGCGCTCGCGCAGGTCGCCGCCATGGGCGCCGCCGTCGCCATCGCCGCAGGGTTCCACGGCGATTCGACCGCGGCGTACGGCTTCGCACTCGCCTTCACCATTCTCGGCGCCGGCGTCTTCAGCCTCGCCCGATTCCAGGAACACCGAGTTCCGCAGGAAGCCGTCATCGGCATCGTCTACGCCGTCACCAGCGCCGTCACCATCCTCATCCTCTCCCGCTCCGCCGGCGAGCGCGACGAGATCGAGCACATGCTCGTCGGCGAACTCCTCTTCGTCGGCTGGCCCACCATCATCAAGACGCTCGCCATTTACATCCCCGTGGCGCTCCTCCATGTCTTCTGCCGACGCCCGTTCTTCGCCATCTCGCGCGATGGCGACCGCCACGGCATGACGCCGCTGCAGCTTCGCGCGTGGGATTTTCTCTTCTACGCCTCCTTCGGCGTCGTGGTCACCAGCAGCGTGCAGATCGCCGGCGTCCTCCTCGTCTTCTGCTTCCTCATCGTGCCTGCGGCCTGCGCCGCGCTGTTCGCGAAACGCGTCGGTGCGCGACTCGTCCTCGGCTGGGCCATCGGCGCCGGCGCCAGCCTCGCCGGGCTCTTCGCCAGCGGCATGTGGGACCTGCCCACCGGCCCGGCCGTCGTCGCCGCCCTCGGCGCGGCGTTCTGCATCGCTGGCCTGGTCTACGCCCTCCGCACCCTCCGCGCGCCGCACGAAGTCGCATCCCCGCCCTCCACACGCAGGTAGCATGTCGCGGGGCTTCCATGCACGACGAGCAATACCACGAGGCCGCCGCCCAGGAGGGCGGCCCCATCCTCCTCTTCGACGGCGTCTGCAACCTCTGCAACGCCTCGGTCAACTTCGTCATCGACCGTGACCCGAAGAGCCGATTCCGCTTCGCGTCGCTCCAGTCTGACGCCGCGAAGCGCGCCCTCCAGCGCGCCGGCGTCGTGGACGACCTCCCCGACAGCGTCGTGCTCATCGACCGCACCGGCGTGCACACGCAATCGACCGCCGCGCTCCGCGTCGCGCGCCGACTCGGCCCGCCGTGGTCGTTGCTGGCGATCTTCCTGATCGTCCCCCGCGCCATTCGCGACCCGCTCTATGCCTGGATTGCGCGGAACCGCTACCGCTGGTTCGGGCGCCAGACCGCCTGCCGCATCCCGACGCCCGACCTCAAGGACCGATTCCTCGACGCCGGCGAGCCCGCGCACATCGTCGAGCCCGGCGCGCACGACCCCGCCACGCGCGAGCCCGCCTCCCTCGGCCTCGGCACACTGCCCACGCGCTTCCTGCTCGTCTATCCGATCATCTTCATGCTGCCGTTCCCGCTGATGCTCGTCTTCGTCGTCACCGGCGGCACGGTCAGTCTCGCAGGACAGGTGCTGCCGGAGTCCTCCGCCGCGTGGCTCGCCCAGGCGCAGGGCGCGATCGTCCAGCCCTTCTCATGGCTCATGGCCCAGCACACGGCTGCGACGCAGGGCGTGGTCGGATGGTTCGGCGAACTGGTTACCGGCGCCGAGCCGTCCTTCACCATGACCGGCAGCGGCGACGGCGTCGCCTCCTACCTCGGCGTGCTCTTCGATTTCGTCATCGCCGCGGTCATCGCCGTCGCCTGGTGGGTGTGGCGGCGCTCGAAGCCCATCTCCCCGCGCGTCGCCGACGGCGCGCGCGTCCTGCTGCGCTACTACCTCGCGTACATGATGTTCGCCTACGGCTTCGCGAAGGTCTTCCCGTTGCAGTTCCCCGGCCTCGGGCCTGACCGGCTGCTCCAACCGTTCGGGGATGCCTCGCCCATGGGCCTGCTCTGGACCTTCATGGGCGCGAGCGCCGGCTACCAGATCTTCGCCGGCGCCGCCGAAGTGCTTGGCGGCCTGCTGCTCCTCTTCCGGCGCACCACGCTGCTCGGCTCGCTCGTCGTCGCCGCCGTCATGACCAATGTCTTCGCGATGAACATGTTCTTCGATGTTCCCGTGAAGCTCTATTCTTTCCACTACCTCGTCTTCGCGATCGTCCTCGCCATCCCCGACCTCCCGCGCCTCACCGGCCTCTTCATCGCCAACATCCCCGTCGCCCCGCGCGACCTCCGCCCCTTCTGGGGACGCTCGCGCTGGCTCAACCGCGCCGTCGGCGTCGTGAAGTTCGTGCTCATCGGCCTCCTGCTCTACACCAACATCAGCGGCGGATTCGCGCAGATGCGCACCCGCGGCCCCTGGGCGCCCGCCCACCCGCTCCGCGCCGTCTACACCGTCGAGTCCTTCGCCTACACCGACGACCAGCCCGCCGCGCCCGCCGAGCACTGGGTCCGCGTCGGCCTCAACCCGCCCGGCATCGGCACGGTCCAGCGCGCCGACGGCACGGCCGTCCGCATGCGGATGCGCATCGACGACGAAGCGCAGACCCTCACCCTCTACGACCGAGGCCTCTCCGAGCCCCCAGCCGAATCGCTCGCCTTCGAGCGACTCGACGACGGCGCCCTGCGCCTCGCCGGCGTCTTTGAGGGACGCCTGATCGACGTCACGATCAGGCCGATGGAAGTCGAGAGCCTCCTGCAGAGCCGCGGCTTCCGCTGGATCAACGAGTACCCCTACAACCGCTGATCACGAATACAAACAAACGGGCGCCGGGGGTGCGAGGGTCCCCGACGCCCGATGAGGACGCCGCATCGCGCAGCGCCCCGCTCCGTCCACGCGCGTTGAGGGGAGCCCGAACGCGCGCGGCGCAGCGATTGCGAATCGCGGCATTGGTCGCGCCTGCACACCGCGCAAGGAGCGCCGGCCGCCCTGTGCAGCGGTCGACGGAACCCCGAGCGGCGCAAGCGACGGATCCCGCCACCTCCACCACTGTGCGCGACAACGCCCACGCATGAGGCGTGGTCGCTGACGACACCATGTCATGGGCGGCGGGGGCCGGGACGCGACGCAATCAGGCGAGCGCGTCCATCAGGGCAAGTACGGGGCCAAACGAAACCGCCGCCCGTCTCGAACCAGCGGGCGACGCAGACGCGATCGCCCGATCACACCTCACGATTCGCCGGCGTCGTGCGCCCGGTTCCCGGAACTTTGCGCCGCCCGCGCGCTCCCTGGGTTCCCCCGCGCAACGACAACGCCCGACCGCTCCGAGCGATCGGGCGTTGGCGTTGTGGTCCCGCGGCGACGCAACCGTCGCGCCCCGGTGGGCGACGATCGCGGGGAGCCCGCCGCGGGCCGGTCCGTCTGGTGGGGCGTCAGTACCGGCGCAGCACGCCGATGACGACGCCCTGGATCGCGACCTCCTTCACCCGGATCGGCTCGAACGCCGGGTTCGCGGGCTGGAGGCGGATGTGGTCCGCCTCCTTGAAGAAGGTCTTCAGCGTGGTCTGCCCGTCGGGCAGCAGCGCGACGACGCGGTCGCCGTTGAGCGCGGTGTCGCGCCGCTCGACGATCACATAGTCGCCGTCGAGGATGCCCTCATCGCGCATCGAGTCGCCCTCGACCTGCAGTGCGAAGGTCGGCCCGACGCGCCCGACCTGGGGGCCGAGCATGTCGGTGACATCGAGCTCGTCCTCCTGCTCGAACTTCTCGATCGGGTGGCCCGCCGCGATGCGCCCGACGAGCGGGAATCGCATCGGCCGGTCCTCATCGGGGACAGTGACCCCGTCAGGGATCGACAAAGAGCGAGCCTTGTTGGCCTCGCGCACGAGGGCGCCCTTCTTGATGAGCGCCTCGACGTGCTCGAAGACCGTGACCTTGCTGACGCCGAGCTCGTCGGCGATTTCCTGCATGGTCGGGGAAAAGCCACGACGCACGCGGCTGTCGCGAATGAGCTTCAGGATGCGCAACTGCTTCGGTGTGAGATTCATCGGTGGGTCTCTCCAGTCGTCGTGCGACTGCGCCGCCCGCGCCGAATGCGCGAGCCGGCTGTGTGGAGGCGCCGGTCTGCACCAGCCCCGTCAGGACGCGCGCCGCCTCTCGAAGGCGCGACGCCTGGCGCTCCAGCACGCGCTCTGCGCCCAACAGGGCCCCGGCGCGCGCCGCCAGAAGGGATGTCTCCAATCGATCGATCCGCATGGCCTCGTCCGCGCCGCCGGCGTCCGCCGAGGATTCGAACGCGTCCGACTCGCGGCTCCGGCGGAACCCCGTGGGCAAACCCCGGGCGTCCTGCCCGTCCTCGCCCATGGCGCCCTCGCCCGATGCGCCGACGCCCGTTGCGAGCGCGAGCCCGCCCTCGCGAACCAGACGCGACACCCGCGCGACATAGTCCCGCGCGTAATCGCCCCCAGGTCCGAGCCTCAGCACCGAGTTGCCTGCCGCCACATCGAAGGCCATGCCTGCAGTGTCCTGCCCGAGGCCGCGACCCCGACCACCCCGCACGCCTGGACGCTTCCGCGCCGCACGTGCCCCCGGAGTTGCCGGGCCCGAAAGCCATCGAGCCCTTCGGCCCGCACCGGAACCCGACGACCCGTTCCACGAGCCGCCGACCCCGACGCGAGCCACGCGTCGCTGCGATCGACCGGATGACTCCCGAACACCCCGGCGATCAACGCCCGAATCTGCGCCGAACGACCCGTCCCGGTTCCGCCCGATGCCGAACATCCGCACAACCAACCAGCGGACACCCGACCTCGAACGCCTCCCAGGCTCGCGTCGCCCCCGCCTTCTCCCGGGCAGAGACCACCAGTTGCTGGAGCATCGACATGCCGTTCCACGACATGTTGGGCCTCCACGACCCTGCCGATCGATCGTCCAATCCGTCCACACGCCTCGAAAAATCATCGAGACGCATGTTCGGGTTACGATACCCTATCAAACATCGGACTGCAAGGGTCTGTCAGGGAAAAAATCGGGAGATAATTCCCCGTGCGGCCTGCCGCCGCCGGCGCGGCGGGATCACCCCCCCCCCCCCGCCCCAC
>JBICHM010000316.1:0-3615 GCA_043101835.1 Phycisphaerales bacterium
ACCGGAAATGTCCTCACCTGTGGCGGTGACGTAGCCCCACTTGATCGAGCGCACCGGGTTTCCAAACTCGTCGTGCTCGCCCTCGGTCAGCGTGTACCAGCGGGCGCGCTCGCCGTCTTCTTCATCGCGAAGTGTGGGGCCGTCCCAGCCGAACGCTGCGTCGAGCGTGCCGAGCTCGGGAGCGGCGAGTGCGCGCTCCGGGGTGCGGGCAAACGAGCCGCTCGACAACACGAGGGTGCGCCCGCCGGCGAGGTGCTCGAGCTCGTAGCGTGAGACCGACTGGGAGAACATCGCGCCGTCTTCGGTGCGCGCGACCACCGCGCGCGTTCGCCCGGCGAGCGCCTCGGTGTCCCCGCCGAAGTAGGTCGGCTCCTGGCCGAGCATGCCGCCGAAGCCTGCGCGCTCGTCGCCCACACCCACGTAAAACAGGTGGTCGGTCACCCGGGCGGGAGCGTGCTCGTCGCCGTGGCGTTTGACGCTCGCGGCGCGAAAGCTTCGGAAGGTTGCTGCGTCCGTGTCCCAGTAGGCGTCGCGGTAGATGGTCGAGGTTTTCGCCTCGAAGCCCCGCCCGTTCGAAAGCGTACGCTCGCGCACCACGGTGAGCGACTGCGGGGTGTAGCGCCGCCAGGGGACGCCCGCTTCGGCCGCCTCCGCCGCAGCCTCGGTGCTCGAGGCGTAGCGAAGCGTGTAGCGTCCGCCCAGGCCGTTATTCGCATGCGTCAACAGTCCGACTGCCGGCGCGCCGATGAGATCGTAGGCTTTCCAGGTGGTCTGGTCGGCCTCGGCGACGACTACGTCGAGCGAGCCGTTGCCGTTGAAGTCGGTAAAGGCGACTGTCGCCTGTGTTCCCCGCTCGATGTCCTGCACATAGGGGCCGTCGAAGCGAGTTCCGCCCTGATTGAGCCAGTAGCGCACCTGGCTCTGGTCTTGGACGACCACATCGCCCAACCCGTCGGTGTTCAGGTCGACGAGGCGAAGGTTGGAGGGCTCGGCGTTTTTGATGCCGTCGGGAAGCCCCGAAAGCGGCGTCGCCGGGCCAAAGCGCCCGGTCCCGCGGGCGGCGTGATAGGCAATCGAGGTCGTCTGCCCGGCGCCGCCGAAGGCGCGCACGAGGTCGTCGAGCCCATCGCCGTTCATGTCGGCAAGGAAGAGCCCGGGCGCAGAAAACGAAAGTTGCGCGAGCCCGTCGACCGCAGGCTCGTCGGGCGTCCAGGACGAGTAGGTCACTCGGCTGGTGGCGCGAACGCGCCCGTCATCGTCGCGATGCACCTTCGACAGGACTCCGCGAAGCGTGCCCCCGGTGGTGTAGACGAAGTCGACCCGCCGATCCTGGTTGACGTCGACGATCTTCAAGGTGGGGTCCGACAGCGTCACCGGAAGCTGGGCGCCGAGCTCCCCCTGGTACTCGAAGCGTGCCGACTCGCCGTCCATCGGCGAGGTGTTTCGATACCAGCGAAGATCGCCTGTGCCGTTTCGCACGACCACGTCGCGAAGCCCGTCGCCGTCGAGGTCTGCGACCTGCCAGTCGACCGCGGTGCCGTCGATGGAATCGAGCCCGTCGATGGGGCGCGCGTCGCCAAAAGAGGTGCCGCCTGTGTTTCGGTAGTACTCCCAGCTTCCGTGGCGCGCGCGCACAAGATCCGGAAGGGCGTCGCCGTCGACGTCGAGCAGCCGGTGGCCGGGGCTTGTGGGGTCGATGCGCGGCGCCGAACTCACCTGAAAGCTTTCGGCCTGCTCGGGCTCGAAGTCGATGTAGTCGAACGACTGCGCCGGAAGCGTCTCGCCGTGCTCGCCTTCGAGTTCGACGCCGACCAGACGACTCGTGTTGTAGTGATCCTCGTAGCTAAAGCGCATCTGGGCGAGCGTGCGCTCGGTCCCGGTGAGCTGGGAATGCTCGACCACGGCCGTCAACGACTTCAGCCGAAGGTTGAACGCGCGGAGGTAACCCGCCCGCCAATCGCCCAGACGGTCGTCGCGCTCCTCGTAAGAGAGACGCACCGAGCGCGGGCTAGGAGTTTCTTCACCGTAGCGAATCTCGGACAGATACAGCCGGCCGCCGTCTCGCCGATACTCGTAGCGGATGCGGTGGCCGAAGACGTCTTGCTTTTCGGTCAAAGTCCAGCAGAAGGTCTGGTCGAACGACGACGGGTCTGGCCCCTCGCGGCTCTCAGTGGTGGTGCCGTAGAAAAAGGTCGTCCCCCGCGGAGACTCGACCAACCACCCGTGGCCGTCGCCCTTTTCGGAAGCAGGCTTGAAGCGAAAGAACGCCCCCTCGTGTCGAATACCCCAATAGCCGTCCCACTCGGGCACCGGGACGAGATCGCCGGAAGCCTTCGGGCTTTTGACCATGAAGGCGTCGGCGCCGTCGGGCCCGCCGTAGACGGGCTGGCCGGCGTCAGTCTTACGACAGATCCTGGGCGTGCTCATCCCCCAGCCCACGCCCATCAGCCCGTTGCCTGCTCCTGTCTGGTACTGCACTCCGACCGACGGCGCGAAGCCGCCAGGTCCAGGAGGAACAGGAAGCGCGAGGCCATAGGTGCCCACGCCAGTCGACGGGGAGACGTCGAACGACTCGCCCATGCCCTCGATGGAGCCGGGCCCGTCGGGCACCGCGATGGAGGTTGCAGACGCCTCGAAGGAGAACTCGGCCACCGCCGGCCTCGCGCCCGCTGACAGCACAACACCGAGCACGACCACCCACAGACTGATCCGTCGCATCCTCACCACCACGTCACTACGTCAAAATTCAAATACACAATGGCGCAAGCGCGAGGAGCGGGTGTTTAGACCCGCTCCTCGCGCTCACAATCAGGCTAGTAGCACTGCCCCTCGGCGAAGACGTCTTGGTAGGCGTACTCGATGCTGAGCACGACGTCTTCGAGTTTGTCCCAGTCCAGGTCGGCGTTGTCGCCGAGGGTCTGGTCGATGAAGAGGGTGTACTGGGAGGCCAGCGGCAATCCGACCAACGAGCGGTTGCGGTCGGTCTCCGACGGCAGGCTGTTGATGCCCGCGATCGGAGAGATGCTGCGGCCTTCGGTGCGGAAATAGGTCACCTCGCCGAACGCGGTCGACTCGGCGCCGATGCTCTGGACGAGTTCGTCGATGTGCGGCTGGCACGAGCGCACCCTTCCGGTGCCATCGTAAAGCATACCGACCGTGGGGTGGCCTTGGCCGATGTCGCCGACCAGCTCAATGCCCACCGAGGCCACCTTGGCGTTGCACACCGAGGCGAGGTTGGTGAAGTCGGACAGATCGATGTCGAAGGTGACGGTGAGCACGCCGTCCTCGCGCGCGAGCAAATCCCCGATGGTCGCGTCGGTGCGGTAGCGGATGCGCTTGCTCGCCGGGATATAAGTCTGGCTGATCACCTCGCGGAACCGATCGGCAGGCGCGAGTTCCTCGTCGGTGACCGGATCGATGACCGACTCGGAGAAGCCAAGAAAGTCTCGGCGCACCGACATCTCGACCGTCTGGCGGTTGGTGATGCCACCACAGCGCGACTGGATCCGCCGAAGCTCGCGAGCGATCTCGCGCAGTTGGTGCGGGCTGTTGGCCAGCAGGATGCTGATTCGGTGGTCGAGGAACGGGCGCACCGCGTAGATCGGAAGAGCACAC
>JBICHM010000317.1:0-4454 GCA_043101835.1 Phycisphaerales bacterium
CGCCGTCGGCGCGCC
This sequence comes from Phycisphaerales bacterium, assembly GCA_043101835.1. Classification (GTDB taxonomy): domain Bacteria; phylum Planctomycetota; class Phycisphaerae; order Phycisphaerales; family UBA1924; genus JBICHM01. The sequence continues at coordinate 16 of JBICHM010000317.1, forward strand.
GCGCGCTGGGCGCGTCCGGCGCGATGTGCGCGTCCGGAGGTTTCGGGCAATCTGATTACGCGCCCCCGCTCTCCCTGCTTCACCCGCTTGCCCAACCCCCCGAAGAGGGAGGGGCGTGGACTAACCGCAACTCCGGGATGACGCATCATGCGAGTGGCCATCTGCACATTGCGCGAGGATCTGCTTTCGCTGAACGGGCCGGGTCTCGCGACGGTGCGTCAGGCCGCCGCAATCAAGGCGCTCGGCGCCGAGGTCATGCTTCTGACCGCCGCGCCCGCCGGCACGCTTTCGGCGAGGCCGTTCGAGGTCGACGGCGTCTCCGGCATGGCGCTCGCGGGGCCGATCTGCCCGAACCGTCGCGCGATGGAGGCGATGGCGCTCGCGGCGCCGCGCTACCTCGCAGAATGGCATGACCTGGCGATTGGGCGGCTCGTCCGGCGTGAACTCGATCGATTCCAGCCCGAAGCGCTCATCCTCCACGGGATGACGCCGTGGGCCGTCACCGGGCTGCGCATCAGCGCGGCCCGCGCCATCCCGCTGGCCGTCGTGGAGCGATCAAATCTCGTCGCGCGTCGAATGCGCGCCGCCGGCGGCCTCGGGAAGTTCTACAACACGTGCGCACGCGGCACGCGTGCGATCTTCGTCGCCGATCGCCTCGTGCGCCAGCGACTCGGTCAGGACCTGGCGCTCGAGAATCTCGTCACCCTGCGCGACGCCGGCGCCACCGCGCCGGCTGGCTCGCGCGACCAGCTCCGCCCTGATCGATGGTTCGGTCGGCGCCTGATCGTGGCGCCGGGGTTCGGTGTCGCGGGCGATAGCGGCGATGTGCACATCGAGGCCTTCGCCCGGGCGAACCTGCCGCACGCGTCGATGTTGCTGATCGGCGGTCATCCTGATCGGGTTCGCGCTCGGTCCGAGCGTCTCGGCGTCGCCGACCGTGTCGAATGCCTTCCTGATCCGGGGCTCGATACGCTTGGCCGGCTGCTCGCCTGGGCGGACTTGTTCGTGATGCCGGGCTGGTGCGAGGGGGCCGGCGCCCTCACCGCCGAGGCAATGGGCGCCGGTGTCCCGGTGATCATGGGCGGCGACACCCCGATGGCGATGGACATCGAAGAGGGCGTGCAGGGGTGGACATTCCCGGCCGGCGATGTCGGCGGCCTGGCGGAACGGCTCCGTCACGCATTCGCTGCGCCCAACGTCGAGGCGATCGGCAAGGCAGGTCGCGCGATGGTGGAGGAGCGCTTCCCCTGGTCACGGAACGCGCAGCGCCTGCTGTACGAAATGGGCCTGCTCCGCACCGGTGCGCTCGCCGCGGCGTGAGCCTCAGAAGGGCCAGCGGACGCGCGTCCAAGCTCCCGCGCTCGCCGCGGGACGACCGCCGGCGTCGCCCGAGGCGAACCAGAGCGTTCCCGATTCGGGGCGGCACACCGCCGAGTAGATCGTGCGGAGGTGTCGCGCGGAGCGCATCTCGACATCCGGCGCGCCGAGCAGGCCGATCAGATCGTCCGGCATTGCTTCGGGTGTTCGGCTGTCGAGTCGGCGCCGGAGCGCGCAGTAGCGGCTGACCGTCGACTCGGGACGCGACTTCGCTTCGCGCGCGTCGTCGATCTCCTTGGCGAGCGGATGGTTCGTCGCGAAGAGCGCCGGGCCGCGCTGGTCGTGACGCACGTAGTCGCCACGTGAGCACTCGAAGACGGCGGCGTCTCCCGACTTGCCGTCCGCCGCCACGACGATGACGCCGCGATCGCGCGCCGTCGACGCGATGAACTCCTCCAGCGCATCCAGTGTGGCGCAGGTCTCGAGCGCGTCGCGCGCCCAGAAGAGCCAGGAGGTCCGCGGCTTCCCCCGCGGCGGATCGTCGAGCGCGGGGAGGGTGTGGAGGTGGAGCCAGAGGCGCTCGGCGTTGATGCCGGTGTCGACGTCGATGTCGCCTCGGATGCCGACGGCGAGAATCGGGATGCGGTTCGGATCCCGATGCACGACGCCCGCGACGCCGCGCGTCAGCGTCGCGAAGAGCCAGTCGCAGTTGCGGCCGATCCAGGTCGATCCTCCCGTCGCGACGCTGACGGCGCTGCAGAGCGGGCCGGCGAGCGGCGCGGGCGCGTTCGGATCGGCGACCTCGGTCGAGGTCGGCCCGGCGATGTCGGCGTAGAGGAACTCGCTGACGGAGGCGAGCGAAACACCCGCGCCGGCCGCCATGCCGTCGATCTCCGCCTGGAATCGCACCGGCAGCGCCCCGAGCCACGCCGCCGCCTGGCGGGTGAGGTCGGCTCGATCGGTGCGCGTCACCGGGCTGAGGCGGTCGAGATACGCCTCGCGGAAGGTCGTGGCAAGCAGGTCGCGCAGCGCCCGCCCATGGGCGAAGCCCATGTCGGCGGAGGAGCCGCGGAGGTCGATGGTGGGCAGTTCGCGAGACGGCACAGACGTGGCCCGGGTCCAGGAGGGTGTTGGCGGTGAGGCGACCGGATCCTACGCCGGCCGTCAGATTCGCTGAACCGGGCCTCGCGGAGGACCGATAGCCAGGTCGCGCCCCGCGCTCGCGCGCATCGGCCGGATGGAGGACCGCATGATCACCGTCGATGGACGGCTTCGCAGGCTCGAACAACGGAACCGCGCGCTCTGGTGCGCCCTTGCGATCGCGGTGGTTGCGAACTTCGGCGCCGTGGGTGCGCTGTGGATGCGGGCGCCCGACGCTTCGTCCGCGCCGATGGCCGCGGCGACGCCGGCTGCGCCCTCCGTCGAGTCAGTGGTGGCGGAGCGACCGTCTGAGGAGCCCGTTGTCCGGCGCGAGGCGCAGATCGCCGCGGCGCCCGTCGAGGACGCGCCGACGCGCCCCGCGCTGCCGAGCGCGCCGGGCCGGCTCGTCGCACGCGCGATCGATCTCGTCGATGACTCGGGCATGGTCCGGGCGCGCCTGCACGCCGACGCCGGCGCTGCGCAACTCGAACTGCTCGACGATCAGGGCGCAGCGTTGACGACGCTCGGGCCTGGCGGCCTGCGTCTCGCGGCGCCGGACAACGAGAGCATGGCGACGCTCACCCCGGACAGGCTTTGGCTTGGGGGCGATATGAATGCGGGCGCAATCGCGCTCGAGCGCAGCGCGAGCGGCGGCGTCGGGCTCAGCTTTGACGACGCGAGCGGCGCGCGCCCGTTCGAGGCTCGTGCCGACCATGCGGGGGCGCGCTTCATGTTCGACGACGGCGCCGGCTCGACGACGGCGTTCGAGGACGGCGCCATCGCAATGGCCGGGCCTGCCGGCGTGTCGCGCCTCGGCGCGGGCGCCTTCGAGATCGCGGGTCCGGCGTCCGGCGCCGGTGTGTCGATCAGCGCCACGGGGCAGGGCGGGCGCGTCGAACTCTCGGGCGCATCCGGCGAGGTGGTCGCCCGCCTCGGCGCCGGCTCGACAGGGGACGGCGAACTCGAAACCTTCGATAGCGCCGGCCGGCGTCTCGCGTCGATCGTCGCAACGGCGGAGGGGCAGGGCGGGCTGTTCGCGTTCAACGCGCTGGGGAACCTCGCGATGCAGTTGGCGGCCGACGAGGCCGGCGATGGCGTGCTGCGCGTCAACAACCGGCTCGGGCAGTCACGATTCATCCTGACGACCGGCCCTCGTGACGAAGCCAGCATGTTCACCGTGGATGTGCGCGGCCGGCTCGTGCCCGTGCTCGGAGCGGAAGCCGCGGCCCGCCGGGCGCGAGCGGACGCCGGCGGCGATTGAGCGCCGCTGCGCAGGCAGATCAATCGTCGTAGACTCCGACCGAGCCGGCCCCGACAGGGGCGCCGGTGGGATGGCGGAGTGGTTGAACGCGCCGGTCTTGAAAACCGGTAGGCGCCTCGCGCGTCTCGCGGGTTCGAATCCCGCTCCCACCGCTTAGCGACGACGGGGCATTGCGACGGCGCAGGCCAGGCCGAAGAGCGCCATGCTGCCGGGCGCCGGGATCGCGGCGCCGAGTTCGAGCGCGATGGCGTATGCGCCGTCGCCATGCGCGGGGAAGTTGCCCGGGTCCGACATCGAGTAGGCGTACACAAAGCGGTACAGGCCTGCGTCGAGTTGGAACGACTCGTCGAGCGACATCACAAGGCCGTAATCAGCGCGCGTCTCCGATGCGCCGCCGAGCGAGGCCGGGGCGTCGAGGCGGTCGAGGGACCAGGAGGCGCTGCGCTCGTCCCAATACCCGAAGTCGATGCCTGTGCCGAAGTCGCCGCTGATCGTGAGGCTGGACCCGGCGTTGATTTCGAAGATCACTTCACCCCATGCCTCGGTCGCCACCGAGAGCGGGAATGTCGAGACGCCGCCCGAGGTCAGTGTGGAGCCGACGATATTCAGCCGCATGCTCGCTGAGCGAGTCTCGGTCATGCTGACGTCATGCGTCCCCGCGGCGCGGATGAGCCCGAAGCCCTCATTTGGAGGCGCGGGCCGGGCTTCGTCCGCGAAGAAC
>JBICHM010000318.1:0-4712 GCA_043101835.1 Phycisphaerales bacterium
TGAATGCGCTGCCGGAGCCCCGCTGGGTTCGCGTGGCGCGCGGCGAGATGGGCGTGGCGGAAATTGCCGGTGCGCGCCACAACCCTCGCGTGGTGGAGTTTCTGAACACCTGCACGAACATCGGGCAGCGGTATCGCGATCAGGACGAGACGGCGTGGTGCTCGGCGTTCGTGAACTGGTGCATGATCCGATGCGGGATCTCGGGGACGAATCATGCGCTGGCGTCGAGCTGGCTGGACTGGGGCACGCCGCTGACCGAGCAGCGCGTCGGCGCAATCACGGTGATCCGCAAGCGCGGCGCGAGCGTGGACGCGGCGACGGGCTCGACGACGGGGAACCATGTGGGCTTTCTCGTCGGCTGGGGGCGCGGGACGTTCACGCTGCTGGGTGGCAACCAGGGCGGGGGCGTGCGCGTGCAGGAATCGCGCTACGGGACGGGGACCTACATGATCCGCGGGTACCGGTGGCCGCTCGGCGTGCCTGCGACGGGGTGACGCGCGGCGCGTGATTTCTGGCCAACTCCACCCCCGGAGGGGATGGAAATGGTTGGGTGGTGTTTGGTAGCGTCGCCTCCATGCTGGCACGTGTGCAATCGTTCGTCCTGACGGGAATCGAGGCCCTCGCCTGCGAGGTCGAGATCGACATCGTGCTCCGCGACATGCCCGCGACGCAAATAGTGGGGCTGCCGGCGGGGGCGGTGAAGGAGTCGCTCGATCGCGTGCAGGCGGCGATCACGAACAGCGGCTACGCGTGGCCGCACGGGCGCGTGCTGATCAACCTCGCGCCGGCGGAGATGCGCAAGGAGGGGCCGGTCTATGACCTGCCCATCGCGATCGGCGTGCTGCTGGCTGGCGGGACAATTCCCGCGCAGCGATCCCAGACGAACCCGGCGGGGCTGGACCATCGCGCGTGTCTGTTCGCGGGGGAGGTGGCGCTCGATGGGCGCGTGCGCCCGGTGAAGGGGATGATCTCGATGGCGCTGCTTGCGCGTCGGCGCGGGGCGCGCCATGTGATCGTGCCGGCGGAGAATGCCGTCGAGGCGGCGGTGGTGGAGGGAATCGAGGTCTACGGCGTGCGGACGCTCGCGGAGGTGGTCGGGCTGCTGACCGGCGCGATCGAGCGCGACCCGCACCCGCCGGTGGATGTGGCGTCGCTCATCCAGGATGCGCAGGCGGAGACGGATTTTGCGGAGGTGCGTGGGCAGGAGGGGGTGAAGCGCGCGATCACGGTCGCCGCGGCGGGCGGGCACAACCTGCTGATGATCGGCCCGGCGGGGACGGGCAAGTCGATGATGGCCAAGGCGCTGCCGGGAGTGCTGCCGCCCTTGTCGCCGGGCGAGGCGCTGGAGGTGACGCGCATCTACTCCGCAGCCGGTCTGCTCTCAGGGAACGGGAATGGCGATGGCGACGGGGGCGGGCTGGTGACGGTGCGCCCGGTGCGCACGCCGCACCACACGGCGAGCACGCCGGCGCTCATCGGCGGCGGGCAGGTGCCGCGCCCGGGCGAGGTGACGCTCGCGCACCGAGGCGTGCTGTTCCTCGATGAACTGCCGGAGTTCAGCCGCGATGTGCTGGAGACGCTGCGCCAGCCGTTGGAAGATGACACGGTGACGATCGCGCGGGCGCACTCATCGGTGCGGTTCCCGGCGTCGTTCATGCTGGTGGCGGCGATGAACCCGACGCCGCGCGGGGATCGGGAGCCGGGGGCGATCGGCCGACGGGAGATGGAGCGGTACCTGTCGCGCATCAGTGGGCCGCTGATCGATCGCGTGGACATCCATGTGGAGGCGCCGGCGGTGCCGTGGAAGGAACTGACGAAGAAGGACCACCGGGGGACTTCGAGCGGCGCGATGCGGGATCGGGTGCTGCAGGCGCGCGAGCGCCAGCGGGCGCGCCAGGGGGATGCGCCGAACGCGCGCCTGCGCGGGAAGCGGCTGGATGAAGTCGCGGCGATCGAGGAGGACGCGCAGTCGCTGCTGGGTCGCGCGGTGAGCGAGTTGGGATTGTCAGCGCGCGCCTACGACAAGATCCGGCGCGTGGCGCGGACGATCGGGGACCTGGAGGATTCGGAGACGGTGACGACCGCGCATGTGGCGGAGGCGGTGCAGTACCGGTTGCTGGATCGGCCGGCTTGGGGGTTGGCGTAGGGGGGCATCGATCCCGCACTTCGCAGGGCCTCAGTGCAGGCTTCCTCGCGCATTATGTGGCTTGGTGCGGCCGCTTTGGGCCGTGCCCTGACTCGTAGAAAATCGACGACGCGGGTCGATGCGTCGTGGCACAGCCCAGGACCCCTGTACCACGGCGCCCTGCAGACAGCACGCACGGGCGGGCGAGTCGCCCGTGGCCCCCGGCGCCGTGACTCGCTGCGCGCTCAGCTCGGGCCGATCGGGCTGCCGATTCGGTCGGTGCGGATTGTCGGTGACGAGCGGAGGTCGAGGGCGTCTCGGTCGCGGTTGAAGAGGAGGCGGTTGCGGTCGTCGCGCCGGACGCCGACGGGGCGGAGGGTGAAGGAGAAGGAGGTGTCGTCGCGGATTTCGTCGTAGTCGACGCCGAACTCGGCGGTCATCTGGTTGAAGCGCCGCAGGATGGAGGCGCGGATGGACTGGAACTCGTCCTGCCCGAGGTCCCACGCGGCGCTGGCGGCGAAGGAGTAACGCTTCGTGAGGTCGTAGGCGGCGCCGGCGTGGATGAACGACGCGTCGATGGGGTCGACCTCGCGGTACTCGATGTAGGTGGCGAATGCGTCGCCGTGGTCGGTGAGGACGCCGGCGGCGAAGGTGTCGGTGGAGTCGTCCTCGAAGTCGAAGACCCAGTCGCCGGTGAGGCTGACGGCGTCGGTGAGGCGCATGGCGCCCTCGAGCGAGCCGAACTCGCCACCGGTGGACAGTTCCGGGCGCGACTCGTACCAGCGGCCGATCGGGCTGCGCTGCGGGGTTTCGTCGCTGGACCAGACGTAGTTGGCGTCGAGGGTGAGCCAGTCGACGCTGCGTTCGGCGGCGCCGGCGCCGCGTTTGGTCTGCCAGGTGCTCTTGAGGCCGGTGCGGACCACGGTTCCGTTGAGGTTGTTCTCGACGCGTTCGTCGTAGACGGGGGTCTCGCCGAGGTCGAGTGTGGTCGCGGCGCCCATGACGGTGACCGAGGGCTCGACGATGTGGCGCATGCGGTTGAGGTCGAGGAGGCGGTTGTTCACCGAGTTGTTGACGCGCTGGAGCGTCGTTCCGATGCGCACGCCGCCGGCGCCCCAGAGCCGCGCGCGGTCGTCGTTGCCGTCGCTGCGGAGTTCGCTGAAGTCGGTGTCGTAGGCGGTGGCGCGCCCGATGGCGAAGGGCTCGAAGCGGACGGGGCCGGCGCTTAGGGGCAGCGAGATCTCATGGCGGGTGTCGGCGCGGAAGGCGGTGTCCTGGTTGAGGCCCTGCGCGGCAAGCCGGTCGGCGGGGGACTGGCCGGGGAGGAGGCCGAGGCCGGCTTCGGCGCGTTCGATCGTGTCGAGGCCGATCTCGTCGGCGCGGGCTTCGCTGAAGTCGAGGCTGACGGCGCCGAGGCGGGTTTCGGTGGTGTAGGTGAAGAGTCCGCCGGCGATGTCGGCGCCGACGAGGCTGAAGGTTGCTTCGGGGAGGCGGCTGACCTGGTAGCCGCGGCTCTGGAGGAGGTATTCGTTGGCGACGAAGTCGTTGGAGGGTGCGCGCATCTCGACGGAGAGGAGCGTCTGGTCTTCGAGCCGGCGGAGGTAGGCGCTGTTGGTGAACTCGCGTCGGCGTTCGGCGAGGTCGCTGTAGAAGGCGTCAAGGAACGCGGCGTCGGAGATGTAGGCGCCCTCGGCAAAGAGGGTCCAGCGGTCGTTGAGTCGCTGTCGGGCTTCGCCGAGGAGGACGCCGCGGTCTTCGTTGTCGCGGTCGATCTCGGCGCCGCTGGAGAGCTGATCGGTTCCGTCGTCGTTGATCCAGGTTCCGAAGAGGGAGGCGTCGGAGTTGGGGCCTTGCCAGGTGACGTCTGCACCGACGCCGAGGCCTCGATCGACGTAGCCGTCGAGGAGGAGATCGGCGTCGAGGCCGTCGACGGGGTCGAGGCCGAGGAGGGTGGCGATGTCCCAGCGCGAGTAGATGATGGGGTCGCCGTTGCGTCCGCTGACGGAGAACTGCGGGACGCGCCGTCCGGTGACCTGGCCCTGGAAGCGCGGGAACTGGATGACAGGGACCTTGCCGATGCGGTACTGCACGCCACGGGCGTCAACGCGGAAGTCGTCGGGGCGGCCCGCATGTTCGACGCGGCGCAGGGTGACCGAGCGTGCGCCGAGGGTGTAGTGGGGCTCGTAGAACGAGGTGTTGGAGAGGCGCGCCTGCCCGGCGGACCACTGGGATTCGGACTCCTGCCGGATGACATCGGCGCGGAGATAGAGGGGAAGGCCGCGCTCTTCGTCGTAGGTCCAGAAGACGGCGTCGAGCGCGACGCCGCGGTCGGTGCGGAGGTCGTAGAAGAAGCGCGGGCCTCGGATGGTGTACTGGCCGTCGGTGGCGACGACGCCGCCTTCGAGGTAGATGCCGCGGACCTGTTCGACGCCGAAGGAGAGGATCTCGCGGACGCTGCCGGGGTCGAGGAAGACGACGGCGGATTCGGCGGTGAGCTGGAGCGAGCGTCCGGTGGAGGGCTCGCTGTACTGGACAACGACGCCGCCGGTGATGACCAGTGCGCTTTCGTCATCGAGGTCGGAAGAGC
>JBICHM010000319.1:0-3111 GCA_043101835.1 Phycisphaerales bacterium
CCGCCACATCTTCGTCATCCGCCAGGCGCCCCTCGTGGACGCCGCCGGCGGCGGCCCCGGCGCCCAGCCGCCCGGCCAGCCCGACAGCGCCGACGACGGCGTCGATCTCGATCGCCTCATCGATGAACTCCAGGGCGACGGCTCTCCCGGCCTCCGCGACGCCGGCTTCGCCGCCTTCCAGAACGAGAACGCGCCGCCCGTCGACCTCCTCGACGACGCCACCCCCGCGCCCGCGGATCAGGACGCGCAGCAGGGCTCGTGGGTCTTCATCGACGGCCGCTGGGTCCGCGTCGGCCGCGCTGACACCGCCGGCCTCCCCGAAGGCGCCGACCCCCTCGCCGCCGCGGACGGTTCCGACCTGGTCACGCAGCGCGTGATCAAAGTGCCCGTGAAGCCGCTCATCGAAGGTGACGCCCGCTACAACATCGTCATCCGCCCCGGCGACGTCGTTCGCGTCCCCGGCGCAGATCAGGGTTTCGTGTACCTCGCCGGCGTCGGCATCGCCCGCCCCGGCGTCTATGCGCTGCCCACCGTCGGTCGCCTGACCCTCACCAAGGCGGTTATGAGCGCCGGCGGCCTCACCGGCCTCGCCGTCCCCAAGCGGGTGGACCTCGTCCGCATGATCGGCGACGATCGTCAGGCCACGATTCGCCTCAATCTCAAGGCCATCGCCGAGGGCACGCACCCCGACGTCTTCCTGAAGTCCGACGACATGGTCAATGTCGGCACCAACTTCTGGGCCCAGCCCGTGGCGGTCATCCGGAACGGCTTCCGGGCGACCTACGGCTTCGGTTTCCTGCTGGACCGCAACTTCGGCAACGACGTCTTCGGACCGCCGCCGACCGATCGCGGGTTCTAAGCATCCTCCTCGCGGGGATATCGGGCAGGACGCCCGCCGCCGCGTCATTCCGTCGCCATCGGGCGCCTCGTCCGAACAGGCGATGATCGCGGTCGTATGAACGCGACAGGTGAGTGCGCGCGCCGAGCATCCGGCGTGCGCCGCGTTTGGGGCGACCTCCGGGTCGCAGGTTGAACCGTCGGCGCCCGCCGGCGGCGTCCGGTCAGGCGGGAGTGGGACCGCATCCGATGAGTGCCGGTGGAGCCACAGCGGGGCAGGCGGCGACGGTGACGACACCGCGCGAGCAGACGCTGCGCCTCGCAATCCCCCTCGCAATCATCGCTCTCCCCCTCATCGCCACCTTCTGGCCGCTCCTCGACCGCCAGCACCGCTTCAGCGCCGGTGCGCCCGACGACTGGGGCCACGCCTACCTCGTCCCCTTCATCAGCGCCTACGCCATCTGGGCCATGCGCGACCGCTTCGCCTCGATGCGGCCCGCCCCCTTCTGGCCCGGGATCATCCCCCTCGCCACCGGCGTCGCCATCTACGCCTTCTTCCTCATCAGCAACCTCTCCAACCACATGTTCCAGGGCCTCGGGATGGTCATCGCCATCTTCGGCCTCTGCCTGCTCATCCTCGGCCCGCGCATGACGCTCCCCCTGACCTTCCCGATCGGGTACCTGCTGCTCGGCCTGACCATCTCCGAGAAGGTCATGATCAAGGTCACCTTCGCGCTGCAGACCTTCGCCGCCAAGGGCGGCAACATCGCTCTGAACGTCCTCGGGTACCCCACCGAGATCCGCGGCAACACGCTCAGCGTCTCCACCGCCGCCGGCGAGTCCGTCCCGCTCAACATCGCCGAGGCCTGCTCCGGACTGCGCATGGTCGTCGCCTTCGTCGCACTCGGCGTCGCCGTCGCCTACTTCTCCTGCACCCAGTGGTGGCAGCGCATCATGCTCGTGCTGCTCGCCCTCCCCGTGGCGCTCGCGACCAACGTCGTTCGCGTCGCCACGCTCGGCGTGCTCAGCGTCGAAGCGCCCGACTTCGCCACCGGCGAATCCCACATGCTCGTCGGCACCCTCTGGCTCATCCCCGGCCTGCTCGCCTACCTCGGGCTCGGCTGGGCGCTCCGCCACATCGTCGCCGAGCCCGCGAAGGGCGGCCAGAAGCAGGGAGCCGCGTCATGAACCGACTCCTCCGCGCCCCGCAGTTCCTCGTCGCCGTCGCGCTGCTCGCGCTCGCCGCGGTCTCCATGCAGTCCGCCGTGCGCTTCATGGACATCCACCTTCGCAAACTGCCGATCCGCCCGGCCAGCGAACTGCAGTTCACCTCGATTCCCGCCGAGGTCCCCGGCTGGCGACGCTTCGGCCCCGAGCAGCCCGCCCTCAGCACCGAGGTGCTCGACGAACTCGGCACGCGCAACTACATCTCGCGCCTCTACGTCCAGACCAGTCCGCCCGAAGACGCCGCGCCGAGAATCATCGATCTCCACTGCGCCTATTACACCGGCATGATCGACACCGTCCCGCACGTGCCCGAGCGCTGCTTCGTCGGCGGCGGCATGAGCATCGACGGCGTCGCCGGACAACTCGTCCCCGTCCCCCTCGACCTCGAACGCTTCCCGCCGGCGCCGTTTGTCGACACCGAACGCTTCGGCCTCGTGCGCCGCGGGCGCACCGGACCCACCTCCGATGCGCCAGGCGTCTTTGTCCGTATGCCCGCCGGCCTCGAAGACCTCCAGATGAACGTCACCCGCTTCACCGGCGACGATGGCGCCGTTGTGCACGCGGGCTACTTTTTCATCGCCAACGGCGGCCTCGCCGGACGCGCCGAGGAGATCCGGCGCCTCGCATTCCGGCCCGAAGATCGGTTCGCCTACTACGCCAAGGTGCAGATCACCTCCGCCGACGTGGCCTCCCCCGAGGAGTTCGCTGCGCTCGCCGCCGAGTTTCTCAACGAGATGCTGCCGGAGATCGTCCGGCGCACCCCCGACTGGATCAGCGTGATCGAGGGCGAGCATCCCGCCGCCTCGGGGACGCAGGACGCCGGCGCATAACCAGCCGGCACGGTTCGATTGTCGTCCGCCGACCGGCGGGCCTGGGAGTGGTTCATGGCTTCGCGTGTGAATGTCAAGTTTGTCGTCCTCCTGACGGCCTTCTTCATCGTCTCCGCCGACGACGCCGCCGGCGGAGACGATGAAGAAGGCCGTCAGGAGGACGACAAACTTGACATTCACACGCGAAGCCATGAACCACTCCCAGGCCCGCCGGTCG
>JBICHM010000320.1:0-7137 GCA_043101835.1 Phycisphaerales bacterium
CGCGCGGCTGGCGATGTGCACGCGCACGGTCGGGTTCGTCTGCCCGGCCTTCGGGTAGTGGATCGCCTCGATGACCTGCTCGTCGGGCTCATCGTCGATGATGGTGAAAACGGGCACCTGCGACTCGTCGGACTCCATGAAGACGATGTGCTCGCTGGTCGGCGACCACCAGAAGGCTTTCCACGAGCGGCCGAAGACCTCCTCGAAGTACACCCACGCGTTCTTGCCGAAGCGGCGGGTGTTCGTGCCCTCGGTCGTGATCGCGCGCTCGGCGCCGGTCTCGAGGTCGAGCACGAAGAGGTTGTTCTCGCGCACGAAGGCGATGGTGCGCCCGTCGGGGCTGAAGGTGGCCATCTCTTCCTCGGCGGGCGTGCTCGTCAGGCGGCGCAGGCCGGTCCCGTCGAAGTTCGCGAAGAAGAGGTCGTCGGCGTGGGTGAAGAGCACGCCGGGGTGCTCGGGGTCGGGCGTGCGGAAGGCGCCGGCGATGCGCTCGGCGTCGTCCTCGGTGATGAAGGCGGATTCGGCGAGGCGGGATTCGATCTCGTCGGTCTCGGCGCCGAAGGGCACGGCGCGCCCGGTGCGGGCCTCGACCTTCACGAGCGTACCGTCCTTGACGGCGGCGTAGTGCTCGTCGTCGATCCACGCGCGGACGCGGAGCGGGGAGCCGCGGAAGTTGAGGTCTTCCTGCTCCTCGTCTTCGCCGTAGAGCATCTCCTTGGTGATGCGCCGGCCGGTTTCGCGCTCCTCGGGAGGCTTGCGGGCCCCGCGCGTGAGGAGGTAGGCCTCGTCCGCGATGACGCCGACCTCCGCGAGGCGGTCGGGGGAGGCGGGGTCGAGCAGACGCACGGCGAGGCGCCCGGCCTCCTGCTCGGTGGAGACGAGGAACGCGCCGGGGGTCAGGTCGCGCGCCTCGGCGTTGACATCGACCGTGACATCCTCGCGGAGGACGCCGACTTCGAGGCCGTGGCGCTGGAGTTGGGCGACGAGTGCATCGCCTGCGTCGAGCAGGTAGGTCTGCCCGAGGTCGTCGCCCTCGACGTCCGCGGCGCGCTCGCGCGCTCCAACGACCGCCTTTGCGAGCGCGTCGGCGTGCTCGGCCATCGTCTCGACGAGGCCCGCAGCCTGTCCGGCGCCGGCCGTTGCGCTCACGCGCCCCTGCAGCGCGAAGATCGTCGTTGCCGTCGCGATGTCGTCGGCAGCGCTCTGCGCGCCGGGCGCAAGAGTCTCGGTGATGAATGCGCCGAGGTCGTCGTCCATGCCGGCGGGGGTCCCCCACCGCGCATCGGCGCCATCGAGCGCGACGATCGCCGCGGGGCTCCATTCGCGGATGAAGCGGCCGAGCGCGCGCTGGGCGTCGCCTTCGAGCGACAGCCAGTTGCCGGCGTCGGCAGGCATCGGCGCAACCGCGACGACGAGCGATGTGAGTGCGCCGGGCGCTTCGGCCGTCGCAAGGTTGCGCGCCATCGTGAGGGCGCCATCAGTGGATCCGGCGGCGCCTGCGAAGAGGAGCACGAGCGGCGCATCCGCGTCGGCCATCGCCGCGGCGGTGTCGATGCGTCCTTCGGCCACGATCGCCACCGGGATGCGCGCGTCGCCCTCGGTGGTTCCGATGTCGATGACCGCCACGCGCTCGCTCGCCGCGGCGAGGTCGTCGAGGAATGCATTGATCTGCGCGGACGTCGCCTCGACGCCGGCTTCCGCGGGGGTGCGAAGTGTCTGCGGGGCTTGCGCCACGCTGCACGCTGCGGTCCACATGGTCACGATCACAAAGGCCAGGGCTCGAAGCATCGGGGTCTCCTCTGCGGGGTCCGCAGGGAGCCTACCGGCTGGCTGGCGTTCGGTGGAGGCGCGGTGGCCTGAATCGGCGCGTCAGGCGCCGGCGGGGGCGGCTACGAGCTGGCCCTGCGCGATGCGCCGGTACACCTCGCAGCGCTCGACGAGTTCATCGTGGCGGCCGACATCGACGATACGCCCGGCGTCCATGACGACGATGCGGTCGGCGGTGCGGACGGTGCTGAGGCGGTGGGCGACGACGAGGCAGGTGCGACCCTTCGCGAACTCGCTGATCGCCTCGCCAATCTTCTGCTCGCTGTCGGCGTCGATCATGCTCGTCGCCTCGTCGAGGATGAGGATGGCGGGATCGCGCAGGATGGCGCGGGCAATGGCGATGCGCTGGCGCTGGCCGCCGGAGAGGCTGACGCCGCCCTCGCCCACCTGCGCGTCGTAGCCGCCGGGCTTGGCGAGGATGAACTCCTCGGCGCGGGCGGCGCGCGCGGCTCGGGCGACATCGGCGTCGGTCACGCCGAGCCGGCCGAAGGCGATGTTCTCGCGGATCGTGCCGCTGAAGAGCACGACCTCCTGCGAGACGACGCCGATCTGGCGGCGGAGGCTCTTCAGGTCGACGACGGCGATGTCGTGGTCGTCGATGACGACGCGCCCGCTGTCGGGCTCAAAGAGGCGGGGCACGAGGCTGAGAAGCGTCGTCTTGCCGCAGCCGTTGGGGCCGACGAAGGCGACCGTCTCGCCGGCCTTCACGGTCAGGGACAGGCCGTTGATCGCGGGTTCGTCGGCCTTCGGATAGGTGAATCGCACATCCTCGAAGGCAATCGAGCGGGAGTGGCGCGGGAGGCGTGGCTTGTCGCCGTCGCGCCGGGCGCGCGGGCCGGTGGGTTCGGGCTCGCTGTCGAGGAGTTCGGCGAGTCGCTGGGCCGCGGCGTCGGCGGTCTGGATGGTCTGCGCGAAGTTGCTGATGGGTTTGAGCGAGGCGCCGGCGGCGGCGAGGGCCGCGAGGGCGCCGAGGAAGACGCCGGGCTCGAGCCCGCGCTGGATGATCCACTTCGCGGCGAGCAGCGCGAGCGCCCCCATGGCGATGATCGAGAGCATCTCTACCAATGGCGTCGAGATCGCCTTTGCCGTCCGGGCGCGGAGCTCTTCGCGCAGCGCCTCGCGGTTGTGGCGGCTGAACCGGCCGAGCTGCTCGCGTTCGGCGCTGTAGGTCTTGACGACGCGAAGGCCCTGCAGCGACTCGTTGGCGACGCTCATGAGGCGCCCGCGCGCGGCGAACATGCCGCGGCTTGCGCGCCGGATGCGCTTGCCGAGTTTGCGGATGATGGTGTAGATCACCGGCGCGATGAGCGTCGCCAGCAGCGTGAGGCGCCAGTCGATGATCAGCGCCGCGATAAATGCGGCGATGCCCTTGGTCAACTGGGCGACGATGCGGCTGGTCAGCGCAGTCATGCCCAGGTGCAGGGCCTGGGTGTCGTTGAGCATGCGGCTGACGGCGTCGCTCGTGTCGCCGGCAATGCGCCACAGCGGCAGGTGCAGCACATGACGGAAGGCGTCGCGCCGGATGTCGGCGACGATGCGCGCGGTCAGCGTCAGCGAGAGGTACTGGTGCAGGAAGTTGGCGGTGGCGCCGAGGATGGTCATGATCGTCAGCGCGATGACGATCCAGACGACGCTGGCCATCTGCGTCTGCGGCAGCGCGTCAATGAAGCCCTGCGGGAGCGTGATCGACCATTTCGCGGCGAACTGCTGCACCTCGCTGGCGAGCGCGCCCTGCCCCCCCTCCTGGAAGACGATGTTGAGCATCGGGACGATGGCGATCAATCCGACGCCCAGACCGCCGGCCGAGACGAACGCCATGACGATTGCGCCGATGAGCGCGCGAGGGCGGCGCTTCAGCAGGGCGGCGAATCGCCAGAAGTGATCGGCGCGGCGCTTCATTTCGCCAGTATCGAGGCGCGGGCGCCCCGCCACAACCCGGCGTCCGGGCCGGCGCTCACAGCGCGGCCTCGTAGAGCGCCGCCAGATCGCTCCAGAAGGTCGGGTAGGTCTTCGCGACGCACTGGGGGTTGGCGATCAGCACGTTTGGCCGGCGCAGGCCGATGAGGGCCAGCGACATCGCCATGCGGTGGTCGTCGTAGGTCTCGAAGACGACCGGATCGTCGGTCCACTTCACCGGCGGGGTGATTCGCATGAGGCGGTCGGTGGCGTCGACCACCGCGCCCACTTTGGTGAGTTCAGCCTGGGTCGCGGCGATGCGGTCGCACTCCTTCACGCGCAGCGTCTGCACGCCGGCCATGACGCTCGGGGTGCGCGCGAAGCAGGCGACGGCGGCGAGGGTCATCGCGGCGTCGGGCATCAGCGCCATGTCGGCGCCGATGCCGCGGAGCGTCTCGCCATCCTCCGGCGCCTCGATGGAGATGCCGCTGGGCAGCGCGTGGGGCATGGCGCCCATCGCGGCGAGGGTGTTGACGAAGCGCGCATCACCCTGCAGCGACGTGGGCGAGACGCCCGGCACGCCGCAGATGGATTGCGGGCAGACCGCGCCGGCGGCCCAGAAGTACGTGGCGCCGGAAGCGTCGGGCTCAACGGGCATCTCGAACGCGGCGATCGCCTTCGGCCCGACGGTGATGCTGCGACAGTCGGCGGACACGGTGATCTCGGCGCCGAGGCGGCGCAGGAGCGCCGCCGTCATACGGATGTACGACTTGCTCGTGACCTCGCCGGTGATCGTGATCTCGACGCCGTCGGTGGTCCACGGCGCGATGAGCATGAGCGCGGTGACGAACTGGCTGCTCTTTGGGTTGGTGACGGTGACCTTGCCGCCGCGGAGCGGCACATCCGGCACGCCGTGGATGCGCAGGGGCGGGAAGCCGCGCTGGCCGAGGTCTTCGACACGCACGCGCAGGCTGCGGAGCATGGCGGTGAGGTCGTCGATCGGGCGCTCGCGCATGCGCGTCGAGCCGTCGATCGTGACGGGGCCGCTGGCGAGCGCGGCGGCGGCGGCGAGGAATCGCACGCTCGTGCCGCTGTTCTCGAGTTGCAGCGAGCCGCCGGGCAGCGGCCGGCCGCCGACACCGATCACGCGGAGCGCGGTCTCGGCGCGCGGGCCCTCGGCGGGCAGGATGTCGGCGCCGAGCTGGGCGAGCCCGCGCATCATGACACGCGCATCGTCGGCCTCGATCAAAGGTCGGCGCAGGTGGCTCTCTCCCTCGGCCAGCGATGCGAGGACAAGCAGGCGATTCGTGATGCTCTTGGAGCCCGGCGGCGAGACCTCGGCGTGGAACGGGCCGGGGATCGGCGAGAGCGGCAGCGGATCGGGCAGACGCTCAAGCGGCGTGCGGAGGATCTCGAGCGTGCGCTCGGCGTCGGCGTCGCTCCCACGCCCCAGCGGGGCCCAGGGGTCGGCGGCGCTCGCGGCGCCGGCTGCCTCTCGCCGGGGAACCATCGCCTCAGTCGCCCTCGCGCGCCTCACGCCGGAAGACCGCGACCACATCCTCCACCGGGATGACGAACAGGCGGTTGTCGCCCTCGAAATCGACCGGGATGGCGTGCTTGGGGTTGAAGAGGACGCGGTCGTACTGGCGGATGGGGTAGTCCTCATCGGCCGCGACCTGCGCGGAGACCGACACCACGCGACCGGTGAGGGTGGGGATCTCCATCTTGTCCGGGAGATGGATGCCGCTCTTGGTCTGCTTCTTGTCCTCGTCCTTGCGGATGAGAACCCGGGCGCCGATGGGCTCGACGACCTCCAGCGCTGCCGCGGCTTTGTTGGACCTGGCCATAGGCGGGTATCGTAGCCCTTCGACCCCATGCACCGCCCCCCGCGCACGCGGCGGGCCTCGATCCCCGGAGCCGGGCCCATGACGCAACTCACCGACCGCATCCGGGACATCACCGACTTTCCCAAGCCGGGGATCCTCTTCAAGGACATCACCCCCCTGCTCGCCGACCCCGCAAGCCTGGCGTTGGCGGTGGAGTTAATGGCGAACCCGTTTCGGACGCGCGGGGTGGAGCTGGTGGTGGGCGCGGAGAGCCGCGGATTCATCTTCGGGACAGCGGTCGCGCAGGCGCTGTCGGCCGGCTTCGTGCCGATCCGCAAGCCGGGCAAGCTGCCGTCGAAGACGCACGGCGTCGATTACGGGCTGGAGTACGGGACAGACCGGGTGGAGATCCACCAGGACGCGATCAAGCCCGGGCAGCGCGTGCTGATGGTGGACGACCTGCTCGCGACCGGCGGCACGATGAAGGCGTGCTGCGACCTCGTCGAGGCGCTCGAGGGGGAGATCGTCGGCACGACGGTGCTCATCGAGCTGGCGGACCTGAAGGGGCGCGAGCGCCTCGGCAAGTACGGCGATGTGCACGCCGTGATCCGGTGCTGAGGGGCTGACGTCGCTCAGTCGCCCTTGCTGTCCCCGCGCGCGAAGATGCTCGCGACATAGTTGAGCACATCCGTCGCCGAGGCCTCGTTGTAGCCGAAGTTCTTGATGAGGCGCTGCTTCACGACATCGATCTTGGCCTGCGTCTCGTCGTCGACGACGCTCGAGACCAGATTCTTGAGCTTGATCGTGTCGCGCTGGTCCTCGAAGAGCTTGAGTTCGAGCGCCTTGTAGAGGCGGGCGTTCGTGTTGTACTCGAACTTCTTCCCGTCGAGCGCGAGGGCGCCGATGTAGTTCATGATCTCCTGGCGGAAGTCGTCCTTGCGGCTGTCGGGGATGTCGATCTTCTCCTCGATCGAACGCATCAGGCGCTCGTCGGGCTCCTCGTCCTTGCCGGTGTAGCGGTTCTTGACGCGCTCGTTCTGCGTGTAGGCACGGACGTTCTCGATGTAGTTCTGGCAGAGGCGCTTGATGGCGTCCTCATCGGCGCTGATGGCGCGCTGCACCTCGGCCTTGATGATGTCCTCGTACTCCTGCATGACGACGCTGAGCAGTTCCTTGTACTGCTTACGCGTGTCGGCGTCGGTGAGGAGTGAGTGGTTCCCGAGGCCGCGTTCGAGCTCGTTGAGCACCATGAACGGGTTGACCGTGCGCTCCTCGATCGCCTGGGGGCTGACCAGCGCGTTGGAAATCTTGTCCTGGATGTAGCGGGGGCTGATGCCCTCCATGCCCTCGCGCGGCGCCTCTTCGAGCAGCTCCTTGACGGAGTCCTCGGTGAAGCCGGGGATGGCCTTGCCGTTGTAGAGCTTCATCTTCTGGACGAGCGTCAGGCCGGCCTTCTTCGGCTCCTCGAGGCGCGTCAGCACCGCCCACATCGCGGCGACCTCGAGCGTGTGCGGCGCGATGTGGATGTTTTCGACGCGCGAGGGGCCGAAATCCTTCTGGTAGATCTTGATCTCGTCGTCGAGGCGGG
>JBICHM010000321.1:0-9490 GCA_043101835.1 Phycisphaerales bacterium
TGAAGATCGGCTCGGGGAGCCGGTCGCCCTGCGCGAGGCCCGGCGGGAGCGCCACGCCGCAGACCGTCCCCGACGTCTGATACTCCACCCAGCCCGACCCGGCGAGGTGCCCACGCACCACGCATTCAATCGGGATCACGCGGCAGCGCCGGCCGATCGTCACCCGGCCCGCCAGACGACGCCGCTCCGGCTCGGGAATCGGCAGGGCATCGCTGTCGCCCTCCACCAGGTGGGTCGCGCACAGCCCCTCCGCCTCGATCCACCGGAACCACCGCTTCGCGATGCCCGTGAGCAGACGCCCCTTCCCGGCGATGGGCGTTGGGAGGACGACATCGAATGCGCTGACCCGATCGGTCGCGACCATGAGCACGCGCGCCGGCGCCCCTGCATCGCCGGGCAGCTCGTAGACGTCGCGCACCTTCCCACGCCGGCGCCCGGGGAGCGGTAGATCGGTCTCGAAGACAGCCTCTGGCGTCAGATCGGGCATCGCGAGCGCATCCTAGCGAGCGCGCGGGCGGGCGCGACCGCCAGACCGACCTCCCGATTCCCGGGTTGCGGCCCCGGGGCTTCCAGCAACAATGGGATCGACCGATCCCGGGGGCGACGCGGCCCCCGAACGGCCTGCGGGGCACGCGATGCTCAGGTTCGCTGTGTTCGACGACAACGGCGCCGCGCCCGCGTGGCCGCTGCGCGCCGCCTGCGTCATCGGACACGACGGCGTCGCGCTGCCCGGCGCGGTCCGGTTCGAGGGCGGCTGCGTCGTCTGCGAGCCCGGCGCCCCTGAGCCCGCCGCGTTCGCCATCCAGTGGGACGCCGGCGACCTCGGCGAACTCACGCTCCAGACCTGCATGCTTCCGCAGCGCGAGCGCGTGTACCTGCTCAGCCTCGAACTGGCGCGCCACCGCATCATGCTTTTCCTCACGAAACTCGAGGAGTGGAGCCGCACCGAGATCGAGCCCGACGCCCCTGAGATGACCATCTTCGGCGAGGCGCACCGCACCTTCATGGATGCGCTCGCCCTCGACCGCACCGCCGATGGCGACTACACCATCGAGCACGACCGCCTCGCCCGTCGCGCCCTCGCCCTGGCCATCGACGCCGGCGAGAAGCTGGCCGAATCCACCGCCGAGGCGCATCTGGCGCGCCGCCTCAGCGTCTGCGGCGAAGGGGGCGTCCCCATCCCGGCCGTCCTCGGCTGCGCCGTCGCCCCCGAGCGCTTCACCGACGGCCTCGCGCGCGTCGTCAGCGACACCTTCGATTTCCTCTGCGTCCCCACACGCTGGGCCGCGCTCGAGCCAGAGGAAGGCGAGTACCGCTTCGCCCCCACCGATCGATGGATCGAGTGGGCGGTGCGCAAGGCGAAGATCCCCGTCACCGCGGGCCCCGTGGTCGACCTCGGCCCCGACGCCGCCCCCGACTGGGTTTACATCTGGGAGAACGACTACGAGACGCTGCGCGACCTGGTCTACGAGCATCTGAAGCGCCTCATCACGCGCTACCGGCGCGCGGTCAGCAAGTGGACCGTCGCCAGCGGGCTGCACCTGAACAGCAACTTCGCGCTGACCGTCGAAGAGATCGTCGACCTCACGCGCCTCAGCGTGCTGGTGGCGCGCAAGCTGCACCCGACGGCGAAGGTGCAGGTGGAGATCGACCACCCCTTCGGTGAGTCGACGGCCGTCAGCGAGCGCGCGGTCAGCCCGATGCTCTACGACGAGATCCTCGGCGCCGCGGGCGTGCAGGTGGACTCCTTCGGCATCCGCATCCAGATGGGTGACGCCGCGCCCGGCCACACCGCGCGCGACCTCATGCAGATCAGCGCGCTGCTCGACCACTACGCGGTCTTCGAGCGCCCCATCTCCGTCAGCGTGCTTGGCGCCCCGAGCGAGCCCCAGCAGGCGATCGCCGAGATGGACGCCGGCGCCGATGCGCCCAGCCACTCCGTCCCCGGGCGCTGGCACGGGCCGTGGGACGAAGCCCGCCAGGCCGACTGGGCCACGCGCGTCATCAACATCGCCCTCAGCAAGCAGTTCGTCACCAGCGTCGCGTGGCAGAGCCTCTACGACACGCCCGACGGCCACCCGATGCCGGCGGGCGGGCTCATCACCCAGGGCGGCCACCCCAAGGCGGCGCTCGCGCGCCTCTCGCAGGTGAAGCGCGCTCTCCACGAGAAGCGCGCCCTCTCCAGCCTCCTCACCGCGGCCACCGTATGACCGCCCGGCGCGCCGCCCCCGCCGTCGCGCTGCTGGTCGCGATCGCGAGCGTCGGCGCCGTCGCGCGCACCCGCGCGCCGATCGACGCACCCGGACCGTGGGCGACGGCGCCGATCCACCGCGTCGATCTGAACACCGCGCCCGAGGCGGAGCTCGGCCTCCTCCCGCGCATCGGGCCGACGCTGGCCGAGCGCATCGTCGAGGAGCGCGAGGCGAACGGCCCGTTCACGGATCTCGAGGAACTCGCGGAGCGGGTGCGCGGGATCGGGCCGAGGACGGTGGAACGGGTGGGTGGATTCGTGCGGATCGACGCGTGCGATCTGATTCACTGAGCGAGACGCGAGAGGCGAGCGCGTCAGTAATCTGCGCCGAGGATTCCGTTCGCGGTGTCGTGGAAGTAGCGTGACGAGCCCGTCAGGGCGTTGATTGCCGGTGCGCGAGCGTCGGTGTCCAGTCGCAGGGACGCGGAGCCATCAACGAACAGCAGCGGTCGCGCGTCCGTCACCCGAGCAGGCATGCCCAGATAGGCGCGGTCGGCGTCGTACATGACCACCTTGGCGGAAGGGTGCGCGACCGCAGAGACCTGCTGCGGCCCCACATCATCCCAGGTCGCGCCCGGCGACCCGCTCCAGATTCGTGCGGACGCGACGAAAGAATGGCTGTAGCGATAGGAAACGGCAGGCGCCCGCTCCCAGATAGGCTCGTCACCCATCGGAACGCTCGATCCCGGAGACAGCCACGACGCATAATGCGCTTCCCACGGCGCAGCGTCGTGCATCATCGTTGGCCAGAATCGCTCCATCTGAAACACAGGCGCAAAGAATACCCGAGCGATTCGATTCTCGCGGCTCGGCGTCAGGAACACCGGCCCGAATGTGGGTCCATTTCCACCCACCGAGTCCTGCGAAGCTTCAGCACGAGGCGGAAACGGCGCGCGCATACGGTTGGCGCTCGCGTAAAGCTCTAGACTTCTGCCAATGCCTGACAGATTCGCCAAGGAATTCGTTGCGCCTGCTGCCGATCGCGCGCCGCGCAGCGCTGGTGCAAGAAGGGCGATCAGAACTCCGACGATGCCGATCGTCAGGAGTGTCTCGACGAGCGTGATGCCTCTGTCAGTCCGCACCCGTCACCTCACATCGGTGGTGGAACGACGACTTCTCCATCCGTATACACCGTGACCATCGCCGGCCGCCACCTCTGCTGGGCGGTCGACCACCAATACGCGATGCCCAGATGCGCCTCAACGAGTGCTTGTCCGCCGGCGCGGTCTGCAACCCGCACAGGGATCACCGCCTCGACCACGCGCGCCCGATCGTCAATCGCGTACTGCGCCGACAAAGGGTTCTTCGCAGTTATTGCGCCAAACTGCTCAATGTAGGAATCGAGGTCGTCCAGGCGAAGATGCCGCAGCGCCGTCGCAGCGACGGCGAACTCGGCAGTTCGCCACCAGTCCGCCCAGCCCTCGTAGCGCGCCCTTGCCGGTTCCGGCATTTCCGCCAGCGACTCCGGCCATGTCCCCCCTTCGCTGCGCGCGAGCTCGCGCCAATCGCCAGCGTCCGGCGCCAGAATCAACTCGAGCCGGCCCGCCACAAGCGCGGCCAGCGCGTCGAGGTCATCTCCCGACGCGCCGACTACGCCCATCAACTCTGGATCCGCGCCTCGCACTCGATCCGTCGCGGCGTCGACGAGCACGTCGACATCACCCGGATCGTCCGGCTGAAGCAGATCGACACCCTCGTGCTCCGGCAAGCCCTCGGGCGATCGCTCAACCGGCGACGCCGGAGGCGCCATGCCCGAGCGGTGCAGCGCACGCCAGGCAACGATCACACCGATCGCTGCGACAACAACCGCCAGAAGCGTTCGTGACTGCATCATGACTGCCTAGATCGTCGTGCTGTCGCGGTCGGTGCAAACCGGAGTGAACTCACCAGTGACATTGTTGTAGTTCGTGCAGTCCGCGTCCTGATTGGCCTGGCACTTGACCTTGATGTCGGCATTGCCCCAGTCACAAGTCGTCTGACCGCTATCGCAGATCCAGCAGAGCCTGCCGTTGTGCTGAATCTCCAGCGCCGCCGCGTCTACCGCCACGCCGACGCAAACCGCGACAGTCGCCATCGCCACATTCTTCGCATGCTTCATCATGTGTGATTGTCCTTTCCTTCAATCATCCGACAGGGCGCGTCGCACTACGAGTGCGACGGACAAGAATCAATCCTCCAAGCGCTGCCGTTGTGAGCCCCACGGTTCGGAGCACATCGAGTAGCCCTACCCGGTCTGCGGGTGTTCCATCGCCCCGAAGGGCGCAGCCGCAACCCACATCGAACGACAACGCCCATGCTGTTGTCGTCCAGGCGCTGAATGCAATCAATGCGCCAGCCGCGACTGCCAAAGAGGTGGAGACTCGTACGCCCAGCAAGAGCGCAACCCCCAAAATCACCTCAAAATAGACAAGCCCATGGGCCGCAGCAGTCGCAAAGGAATCGTTGGTCAGGACGAACTCAAAGACCGCCACCGTCCCGCGCGGGTCCACCGCCTTCCAGAACGCCGCCCAGAGGAACACGACGCCAAGGCCAAAGGCGATCACCCGCGCTACCTGCTCGCCCCGTCGCACGCGCGGCGCATCCTGCGAAGCTCCGCTGTGCTGAATTGCAATCGCTTCGTTCGACATTACATGCCTCACAAGGCGAAGCACAGACTATCCCCCTTCCCGAATCAATACAATAGTTTTCTTCATAAATATGGACCTCTGCGCATCGCATTCCCGTTTCCATGCCAGAAGGCCTGCTTTTCCCCCCGCGTGGGCGGTGCTTTTCCCAATGCACACAGTTGCGCCTGCTTGTTCTTGCGGCCAGAGGCGCGGCGGCGATCACCTCTCCCTCCCCCCATACACTCCCCCCGTGACAACCGGCCCGGAACACCAGGTGGCGCAGCGCGACCGGCGGGGGACCCGCGCGCGCACGCCGTCTGCGCCGGCCCTGCTCGAACTCGTCGCCATCGATCCGGCCGTCGCCCGCCTCGCCGAGCGACTCGCCGCGGGGGCGCGCATCGTCGGCGCCGGCGCCTCCGGTTCCTCCGCCGCACTCGTCGCCGGCGCGATCGCCCGACACAGCGATCGACCCGTCGTCTTCGTCATCGCGCACCTCGATGAGGCCGACAACGCCGCGGACGAACTCCGCGCCGCCGGCGTGCCCGCCGAACGCTTCCCGGCGCTCGAAGTCCTCCCCGGCGAGACGAATGTCAGCCTCGACTGCGTCGGCGAGCGCCTCCACGCCGTGCGCACGGCGAGCGCGGGCGGGTACAGCGGCGCGGGCGTGCTGCTCTGCCCGATCCAGGCGCTCATGCAGCCCGTGCCGGCGCCGGAGCGCCTCGACGACCTCTCGCTGCGACTCGCGCTCGGCGATGCGCGCGGGCGCGACGCCATCGTCCGCTGGCTCGACCAGGCCGGTTACGAACGCGTCGACGCCATCGAGGAGCCCGGGCATTTCGCCATCCGCGGCGGCATCCTCGATGTCTTCCCCGCCGGCGCCGATGCGCCGCCGGCGCGACTCGACTTCTTCGGCGATGAGCTCGAATCCCTCCACGAGATCGACCTCGACACCATGGGCTCCGACCGCGCGCTCGAGCGCGTGGACCTCATCAGCGCCCCGGCCGGCGCGCCCGACGCCGGCGCCGGCGGCGTGTGCCTGCTCGACCTCCTGCCGCGCGACTGTGTCGCCGTGCTCCACGAGACGATGGAGATCGTCGAGCAGGCCCGCGGCTACTACGAACGCGCCCGCGACGCCTCCACCATCTTCGGCCCCCCCGCCATCCTCAAGCGCCTGCGCGAGAACTTCACCGGCTTCGCCGAACTCAACGCCTTCTCTCCCGCGGCGCCCGACGCCGAGGTCGTCAACCTCCCCGCCGACACCCTCCCCACCTTCGCCGGCGACGCCGCGAAGGCCGTGGAGGAACTCGCCGAACTGGCGAACCACTACCGCGTGGTCGTCTGCTGCGAGAACGCCGGCGAGAGCCAGCGCTTCGAGGAGCTCCGCGCCGAGTTCGCGCCGGATGCGCCGATCGAGCACCTCGAGACCTACCTGCACCGGGGCTTCCTGTGGGGCGAGCCGCGGGACGGCTCGAAGCCCGCGGCCCTTGTCCCCTACCACGAGCTGCTCCACCGCTACCAGACGCGCCGGCGCATCCGGCGCGTGCGCACCGGGCGCGCTATGGACGCCTTCCTCGATCTGAAGGAAGGCGACTATGTGGTGCACCTCGACCACGGCGTCGCGAAGTTCGCCGGCCTGAAGATGATGAAGCCGCGCAGCGACGCGGCCCGCTCGAAGAAGCGCATCGCCGACGCCGAGGAGGAGTACCTCACCCTCGAGTTCGCCGGGCGCGCGCTGCTGCATGTGCCCGCGGCGCAGATCGACAAGGTGCAGAAGTACATCGGCGGCTCGCGCGCGACGCCGAAGCTCAGCACCCTCGGCGGCAAGCAGTGGAAGAAGCAGAAGGAGAAGGTCGCCGAGGCCACGCGCGACCTCGCCGCCGAGATGCTGCGCGTCCAGGCGGCGCGCGAGGCGATGCCCGGCGTCCGCTACCCCGCCGACACCGCCTGGCAGCGCGAGTTCGAGGCCGAGTTCCCGTACGAAGAGACCGAGGACCAGCTCGCCGCGATCGCCGAGGCGAAGAAGGACATGACCAGCCCGCGCCCGATGGACCGGCTGATCTGCGGCGATGTGGGCTTCGGCAAGACCGAGGTCGCGATGCGCGCCGCCTTCAAAGCCGCGGAGTTCGGCAAGCAGGTCGCCGTCCTCGTGCCCACCACCGTCCTCGCCGAGCAGCACGAGCGCACCTTCCGCGAGCGACTCGCCGGCTACCCCTTCCGCGTGGAGGCGATCAGCCGCTTCAAGACCGGCGAGCAGACGAAGAAGACGCTCGCGGCGCTCGGCCGGGGCGAGGTCGATGTCATCATCGGCACCCACCGCCTGCTCTCGAAGGATGTCCGATTCAGCGACCTGGGCCTGGTCATCATCGACGAGGAGCAGCGCTTCGGCGTCGAGCACAAGCAGCGCCTGCTCCAGCTGCGCACCGAGGCCGATATCCTCACCCTCAGCGCGACCCCCATCCCGCGCACGCTGCACATGTCGCTCCTGGGCCTGCGCGACATCAGCAACCTCACCACCGCGCCGATGGACCGGCGCGCGATCGTCACCGAGGTCATCCCCTACAACGAGACGCGCATCAAGCGCGCCATCGAGCGGGAACTGGCGCGCGAGGGGCAGGTCTTCTTCGTCCACAACCGCGTGCAGTCGATCCGGCGCATCGCCGACGAGGTGCAGGCGCTGGCGCCGACCGCGCGCATCGTCGTCGGCCACGGCCAGATGCCCCCCGGCGAGCTCGAGAAGGTCATGCTCACCTTCGTGCGCGGGCAGGCCGACATCCTCGTCTCGACCACCATCATCGAGTCCGGCATCGACATCCCCACCGCCAACACGATGATCATCGACGACGCCGACCGATTCGGCCTCGCCGATCTCCACCAGCTCCGCGGCAGAGTCGGCCGCCACAAGCACCGGGCCTACTGCTACCTGCTGCTGCCGCGCACGCGCACAGTGTCATCGACCGCGAAGAAGCGCCTCAAGGCCATCGAGGAGTACTCGATGCTCGGCGCGGGCTTCAAGATCGCCATGCGCGACCTCGAGATCCGCGGCGCCGGCAACCTGCTCGGCGCCGAACAGTCCGGCCACATCGCCACCGTCGGCTACGAGCTCTACTGCCGCCTGCTCGAAGACGCCGTGCGCGACCTCAAGCAGGAATCCACGCACAAGCCGCTCGAGACGGCCGTCGAGATCGGCGTCGCCGGCACGCTGCCCCGCCCCTACATCCCCAGCGATCTGCGACGCATGGAGGCGTACCGGCGCCTCTCGACCGCGCGCGCCCAGGAAGACCTCGACGCCCTCGAGCGCGACATGGAGGCCGCCTACGGCAAGCCGCCGGCCGCGGCGCAGCGCCTCATCGACCTCGCGCGCATCCGCGTGGGCCTGAGCCTCATCGAGGTCGGCGCCGTCACGGTCTTTGAAAAGGATGTGATCTTCCGCACCTATCACCCAGCGCGCGTCATGCAGAAACTGGAGGGCGCGCAGGGCACCGTGCGCCCCGTCAGTCCGCGCGCGCCCGGCGAGCCCCACGAGGTGTACTTCCGCCCGCCGCCTTCGTACCTCGAGCCCGAGACGCTGCTGGCGGTGCTGCGCCGGCGGTTTGTCGGCTCACCTCAGGACGCCGCGGCCGGCTGAGGCGCGGTTGCGCCGAGCACGCGCGCGATCGCCGGCAGGAAGTGATCCTCGCAGACGCGGTCCCACCCCATGCGCTCGGCCACGGCGCCGCCGACTTCGAGCAGTCGCGCCCGCGCCTGCTCGGTGCGCGGCAGGCGCTCGTCGAGCGCCGCCGCGGCCTGCGCGACGACGCACTCCTCAATCGCGTGCAGTTCAGAGCGGCTGAGGCTGACGGGGTCCTCCGTGTCGCTGCGCGTGAAGTCGGCGATGACCAGATTCGGCGCGTGCGCCGGGTCGATCCCCAGGTCGCGCATCGCCGCCTCCGCCACACCCGCGCAGCCCGATTCCGAGGAGATCACGGCGATCGCGCCCGCGTGCAGCGGCTCCAGCGGCGAGATGCCGAAGGGCTCGTAGGTGCTCATGCCGAACTCGACATCGGCGGCGCAGCGCAGGTCGGCGATGGAGATCCCCTCCGGCGCCGCGGGGCCGAGCGTCTCGCGCGTGAAGTCCCACTGGTTGACCAGCAGCGCGCGGACGCTGCCGGCGCCCTGCGCGTTGAAGGCGCGGATGTCACGCCACAGGTGGCACTCGGGGCCGGACAGGTCCGGCCACCCCTCGCGGTGCTCGCGCGGCCAGCCGTACGCCTCCGCCATCCTCGAGACATCGGTAAAACTCCGCGGCGCCCCGCCGCAGGTCAGCAGCAGATACACCGCTTTCTCCCGGCGCTGCACCAGCGTTCGCTCGAGGTGCGCACACAGCGCGAGGTCGCGCCACAGCCCCTTGCTCACGACCGGGCGCGTCACATGGGTGAACAGGTAATCGGGGCGCCACCCCATGACCGCCTCGAGCCACGCGAAGACGCGCTCGCGCCCGGCGTGCTTGCGCTCGACGCCGATGCGCCCGCTCGGCACGCCATTCGGGCAGACGATGACGGGCGCCTCGCGCATGGCGGGGCTGAGGAAGCGCATCTCCTCGGCCGTCGCCGCGCCCACGGCGAGCGTCAGGTCGAGATGGTGCGCCCGCTCGACC
>JBICHM010000322.1:0-5985 GCA_043101835.1 Phycisphaerales bacterium
GGCCCGGGCCCCCCCCCCCCCCCCCCCGCGGGCGCCGGCCACACCATCCTCGCGATCGACAGCGACGCCGACGCCGTCGCCGCGTGCGCACGGAGCGGGCTCGCCGCACGATGCGCCGACTTCCTCGACCCAGCGCTCGACCTCGCCATCGACGGCTCGCCCCCGGATGCGGCCCTCGTGCTCGGGCACACCTTTATGCTGCTTGATGACCCGCTCGACGCCCTCGCGTTCCTGCGCCGCCTCGGACAGGCGCTCGCGCCAGGCGGGCTGATCGTGCTCGACAACTTCTGCGATGCCCTCTGGCGCGAGGTGCAAGACGGTGGCTGGCAGGAGGGGGTCAGCGAGGATGGGTCGCTCCAGATCGTCTGGGCGCCCGGCGAGCCCGTGTTCACGCTCCGTGCCGGTGGGGCGGTCGATCCCGACTGCTGGACCATCCGCCCCGGCGAGCAGCAGATGCGTCTGTACTCGACCGGCGAACTCCGCCTTCTCGGCGCAGGCGCCGGCCTGGCCGGGCCCGAGAACGATCCATCCGGCGCCCTGTGCTGCTTCCGGACCTCGCCCAGCGGTCCCGGCAGGGCGTGATCCCGCCCCGGTGTGGGTCTGGGGGGACCCGCCCGGATGCGCTGGCGCCAGAACCCCCGGCATTGCGCCCCGCCATCAAGCCCCCCCGGGCGTCGGACGATCCACAACCGCCGGCGGCTCCCGATGCGTGGACCGAGCCGCCTGTTGGAGAGATCCGGTGCCCGCAGCACGATCGCGAACGGAAAACTGGCGGCGCAGCCTGCAGCGGATCGCCGAGCGCGGCGGTGCGCTCGAGATCTCCCTGCCGCGCACCAGCCGCTCCGCAGGCGGCCCCATAAGCGAGCCCTCCGGCGGCGATGTCATCTGGCGCGTCCGCCTTCTGGAGTTCAATGACGACGAGATCCTCGTTGAGCGTCCGAGCGCCATGGGCGCCGCGATCCCGCTCCAGCAGGGCGTCGAGCTCATCGGCGTTATGACCGTCGGTCAGAACCGGTGGATGTTCCACACCCGCTACCTCGAGGACGCGGGACGCATCGGCGGCCCGCGCGGCGGCGAAGCCGTGCGTCTCGAGATGCCCGACAACGTCGAGCGCTGCACGCGCCGGTCCTTCTACCGCATCTCGACGGCGGGCCTCGTCCTGCCGGAGGTCGAACTGCGACCGCTGCTGAACGATGCGAGCGCCGTGCCCGCGGAGATCGCGGTGCGCGAGCGCATCGAAGCGGCGATGCGCGATGAGATCGCCGGCTACGTCGGCGCCGACGAGCCCCTGGTCATGCCCGAGGTCGGCCCGCCCTCGCCGGCCAAACTGCTGAACGTCGGCGGCGGCGGCGTCGGGCTGATGCTCACGCCGGACGACGCGCGCGGACTCGAATCGCGCCGTCGCCAGTGGATGATGATCCACCTGACGCCGCAGATCCCCGCGCCCCTCGGCGTGGTCGCGAAGCTCGCGCACACGCGCATCGACAGCGAGCAGCGGGTGTACGCCGGTTTCGCCTTCGAGTTCGACCACAACCCGGCGTACCGCAAGTTCGTCGTGGACACGCTCTGTCGCTACTCGATGCTGATCCAGAAGGAGCAGTTCGAGAGCCGCGCGCTGTCCGAGTGACGATTCGCTGAATCGACTCAGCCCGGCTTCCGCCCGAGCAGCGCCGCCAGCGCCGCCCCGGGGTCGTCGGCGCGCATCAGCGACTCGCCAACCAGCGCGATGTGCACGCCGTGTCGCGCGAGCTTCAGGATGTCCTCGCGCGAGCGGATGCCGCTCTCGGTCACGAGGATGCTCGTGTCCTCCACGAGGTCGAGCATCCTGAGCGTGTGATTGAGGTCCGTGGTCATCGTCGACAGGTCGCGGTTGTTGATGCCCAGCAGCATGTACGAGCGCGCGGGGAAGCCCACATGGGGGCGGACGCGCAGCAGGTTGTCCATGTCATGGGTCTCGACGAGCGTCGTCAGCTGCAGCTCGCGCGCGAGGATGAGCAGGTCCACCAGCTCGCTCTCGGTCAGGCACTCGGCGATGAGCAGGATCGCGTCAGCGCCGGCCGCGCGCGACTCCCACACCTGGTAGGGGTCGATGATGAAGTCCTTGCGCAGCACCGGCAGGGGCACCGCGTCGCGCACGCGATGGATGTACTCGAGGCGCCCCCCGAAGTACCGCTCGTCGGTCAGGCACGAGAGCGCGGCCGCCCCGCCTGCGTGGTAGCGTCTGGCGATGGCCACCGGGTCGAATCCGTCACCCTCGAACTCCGGCCGGATGAGCCCCGCCGACGGGCTCTTCCGTTTGATCTCGGCGATGATCGCCGGGTGGTGGATGCTCGGCCGGTTCGTCACCGCGCCGAAGAAGTTGCGCGGGCGCCCCAGCTCCTCGATCCGCTCCTTGAGCGACTCCAGCGGCGTCTGCGCCTTCGCCTCGGCCACCTCGCGCCGCTTGTGCTCGACGATCTCGGCGAGCACCGGGACAGGGTTCGGCTGGGCGCGGTCGTCGGGCATCGGGCTCCTCGCAACGGGGCTTTGCGTGCTCTTCCTGCCATCGGCCGACGCGGCGGCCGACTGGACGGGAGTTGTAGCAGCCGCCCCGGCGCTGGACGACCCCGCGCCGCCCGCTGTGAACGCCGAGACGGCAATGACCGCCGTCATGCTCGTCGCCAGCGTCGTTGCGCTCGCGGTGCTCCGCCGGCGCGGCGCCCTTTCGCGCGATGCCTTCAGCCCGCCGAAGCGTGAGATCGACGCCCTCGGCGCCGGCGCGTGGGCGGGCGTCGGCGTGCTCGTCTATCTCGGCTGGTTCGTCGGCGCGCAGGTCGCCGCCGGAGCGGCGAGCCTGTCCCCGGGCGATGACACCCTCCGCGCCCGCGCGCTCGTCATGATCGGCATGTACCTCGGCGGGGGCGCTGCTCTCGCCCTCGTCTGGCCCGTCGTCGGCCGGCGCCTCGTGCGCGGCGGGTTCCGCCTCGACGCGCTCGACGTCCCGCGCGGCCTCGGCGCCCTGCTCCTGGCCGTGCCGATGCTCTGGGTCGTCTCCGCCGGCGCGCTGCTGGTCGCCGGGTGGATCGCCTCGGCGCGCGGGCTGCCCGCGCCCGACCTCGTCGGCCATGTCACCCTCGCCGCGCTCATCGAGCGCGATCGCGACTTCTGGTGGTGGTGCATCGTCGGCGCGGTCGTCGTCGGCGCCCCGGTCGTCGAGGAGATTATCTGGCGAGGCGGCGTGCAGTCCGCCCTGCGCCGCGCGCCGGTCATCGGCGAGTGGGGGAGGGGATGGGGCGCAATCGCGCTCTCCTCGCTGCTGTTCACCCTCATGCACCTCGGCGACGCCGCGCTGCACACCCTCCCCTCGCTCTTCGCGCTCGCGATGGCGATGGGCATCGTCTTCGAGCGCACCGGCCGCCTCGGCAGCGCCATCGTCATGCACGCCGGGTTCAACGCCCTGAACATCGCCGTCGCGCTTGCGCAAGCCACGCCCTGACGCGTCGTCCTTCACACGGCTCCCATGACGCCCCGCCTCGGGGGAGGTAGCCTGTCCGCCCCATGACCGCACCCGCGACCACCAGTTCCGCCCCCGACCAGCGCCGGCGCGTCCTCACCGGCGACACGCCCACCGGGCGCCTCCACCTCGGCCACTGGGTCGGCAGCATCGAGCGCCGCCTCGCCCTGCAGGAGACGCACGAGTGCTACTTCCTGCTGGCCAACATGCACGCGTTCACAACGCGCGCCGAGAAACCCGACGAGATCCGGCGCGACACCGTCGAAATCGTCAAGGACTGGCTCAGCGCCGGCATCGACCCCGAGCGCTCCTGCGTCGTCCTGCAGACCGAGGTGCCCGCTATCGCCGAACTCACCTGGTTCTTCGCGATGCTGCTGCCCTTCAACCGCGTCATGCGCAACCCCACGCTGAAGACCGAAATCGACAGCAAGGGCCTCGGCGACAAGTATTCCTTCGGCTTCCCCATGTACGCCGTCGGCCAGTGCGCCGACATCCTCGTCTTCCGCCCCGAGTTCGTGCCGGTGGGGGAGGATCAGGTCGCGCACATTGAGATGTGCCGCGAGGTCGCCCGTCGCTTCGACCAGGTCTACTGCGGCGTCGACCCGCACACCGAGGACGATGACTACGAGGCCGCCGGTGGCGTCTTCCCCATCCCGAAGGCCCTCGTCGGGCGCGTCGCGCGCCTCGTCGGCTACGACGGCCAGCAGAAGATGAGCAAGAGCCTCGGCAACGCCATCGAGCTCGCCGACACCCCCAAGCAGGTGCAGAAGAAGGTCAACAAGATCTTCACCGGCCGCCAGTCGCCCACCGAGCCCGGCGACACCGCCAACGCCCTCTTCCAGTATGTCGACGCCTTCATCCCCGACCCCGAGCGCGTCGCCGAGCTGAAGTGCCGCTACAGCGCCGGCGAAGACATCGGCGACGGCGAGATCAAGAAGGAAGTCGGCGAGGCCATCAACGCCATGCTCGAGCCCGTGCGCGAGCGCCGCGCCGCCCTCGACGGCCCCGGCGGCGACGACACCGTCATCGACATCATCAAGGCCGGCACGGCCCGGGCCAACGCCATCGCCGAGGAGACCCTCTGGAAGGCCAAGGAGGCGATGCGCCTCGATTTCTTTCCGAGATCGCTCACGCCCCGTTGAGGCGGCGCCGGGCGCGGCCCGAACCGTTGACGCCCCCCGGCGTCCTGTCTACGCTGGGCGGTCCTGCTCGGAAGAGCCAGAGCGGGCTTGTAGCTCAGTTGGTTAGAGCGCACCCCTGATAAGGGTGAGGTCGGAGGTTCGAGTCCTCCCAGGCCCATTCGCACCGCCCCCGGCGTCGTCCGGGGGCGTGTCGTTTTTTGGTCCGGCGGTTCTTCCTACCGCCGCCGGGCGGAATGAACGGGCCCTGTCGGTGGTTGCACCCCCCGACAACGCGGCCCGTATGCTCACCCGAAGCCATTGCCGGATCGGAGCGTTCGCGGGTCGAAATCCGCACCCCCGTCCGGCGCCTGGAGGTTGCATGCGACTGTTTCCGATGCTTGTCACCGGCGCGGCCCTTGCCGTCGCGCCGCTCACGATGCACACCGCCTTCGCGCAGGATGCGCCGGCCCCCGAGGCCGCGTCCGTTGTCGAGAAGACGGTCGCGTCGCTTCAGAAGATCTCCGCCGTCTCGTACCACGCGCGTCTGAGCGCCGGCGGCGCCATCGAGGGCCAGGCGCCCACGATCGAAGGCAAGGTTCTGCTCGAAGGCCGCCCCGAGGGCGACATCCCGCTCGTCTTCCGAGGCGAGGGAACCATCACCGCGCCGGACGGCTCGTCCACAGAGAAGTTCCTCTCGTCATTCGATGGCGACAGCGCGTTCGGCGTGAACTACGACGAGCGCGTCCTGTACACGGGCGAACTCGGCGCCGGCGGGCTCGACCTGCTCACCGGCACGCTCGAACTGCTCGTCGACGCCTTCGTCGTCGATGACCCCATGCTCGAAGAGCGCAACGCCTTCGCGACCACGCTCCTCGACAACGCCGAGGTCGGCGGCGTCGAGTGCCGCGTCGTGCAGTTCCAGTACGCCGAGAGCGCCGAGGGCGGCATGAGCCGCTGGTTCATCGGCGTCGAGGACAACCTTCCCCGGCGCATCCAGCGACTGCTGATGATCCCCGCCGGTGAAGCGACGATCACCTACGAACTGACCGAACTCAACACGAGCCCCGACGTGGCCGACGACGCATTCGCGATCGCCGCCCTCGAGGGCTTCGGCGTCGAGAGCTACGACACCTCGGGCCTGCTTCCGATCGGCTCGGTCGCCCCGGACTTCACGCTCAGGAACGATGACGGCGAGGATGTCACGCTGTCGGAACTGCGCGGGCAGGTTGTGGTGCTCGACTTCTGGGCCACCTGGTGCGGCCCGTGCAAGGTCGCCATGCCCGGTGTGCAGGAACTGCACGAGGAGTTCGCCGACCAGCCGGTGCAGATCTTCGGCGTCAACTGCTGGGAGCAGGGGCCTTCGGAGGCGGC
>JBICHM010000323.1:0-4085 GCA_043101835.1 Phycisphaerales bacterium
GCGGCCCGAGACGCGACCGCTGCGCAATGGGGCCGCGGTCTCTCGACCACGGTTCCGCTCCCTCGCTCGCGCCGCGGGAGAGAGCCGTGGAGAAGGCGTCAATAAATCGCGAGCGCAGCGAGCCGCCACATTCCTGCTGGCGATCCCGCGCCACCCGATGCGATACTGCCCCCCTTCCGGAGGCCCCGCCATGATCCGCACGCTCCTCGCTCTCACGCTCGCCGCGTCCATCGCAGCCGCTGCGCCTGCGCAGTCCTTCCCCGACGACCCCCTCGATGCGCGCCTCGTCGTCAGCGACATCGCCCTCTTCTGGGAAGTCATGGACCGCGCGACGGATGACAACCGCGCAGAACTGCTCCAGCGCGACTACATCGAGGCCGGCTCTCCCGGCGTCCGCGCCTTCACACCCAACCGCATCGTCAGCGGCGAGGCGCTCGCCGCCATGATCGCCGAGCGACCCGACGCCTACTCCCCCGAAGCGCGCGCCCGCATGCTGCGCCTGCTCGACCTCGATACGCAGATCCGCGCCCCGCTGCTCGCGCTCGAGAACCTCTACCCCCCTGCGGTCTTTCCCGATGTCTACTTCGTCGTCGGTCGCCTCAACTCCGGCGGCACGGCGTCCGGCGCCGGACTCATGATCGGCGCCGAGATGTACGCCGGCAGCGACGAGAAGATGCGCGAACTCCCCTGGATCGTCGCGCACGAGTGGGCGCACTTCAACCAACTGCCGAATCTCGACGGCACGCTGCTCTCCGCCGTCCTGCGCGAGGGCAGCGCCGATTTCCTCGGCGAACTCGCCTCCGGCGGCCACATCAACGCCGCCGCCCACGCATTCGGCAACGCCAACGAAGCCGCGCTCTGGGAGCGCTTCGCCATCTCGATGCGCCTCCCCTTCCAGGAGGGCAACGCCGAGGGCTGGATGTACGGCGGCGCCCCGCTCGAGGGCGGCCCGAACGACCTCGGCTATTACATGGGCTACCAGATCTCGAAGGCCTACTACGACCGCGCCGACAACAAACGCCGCGCCATCTATGACATCCTCAACATCCGCGACAGCGAGGCCTTCCTCGAGGCCAGCGGCTACGCCGACCGGTTCGGCGGCGTCCCCCCGCGCGCCGATGCGCCCGCCGCGCCGACCATCGAGTCCATCATCCCCGCCAACGGCGCAGCGGATGTCGACCCCGCCACCACCGAACTCGTCGTCGTCTTCAGCGAGCCGATGCAGGACGCCTACTCGATGGTGCTCGTCGAAAGCCGCGAGAAGTTCCCGCCCGTCAGCGCGGTGCGCTGGAACGCGGACAGGACCGCGCTCACCGCCACGATCACACTCGAGCCGGGGCGCGAGTACGCCTTCGGCCTGAACGCGCCGGGCTTCATGTCCTTCCGCTCCGAGCGCGGCGCCGCGCAGCGCCCGGTCGAGGTGCGGTTCCGCACGCGCGACAGGTGATCGGCCGCAAACTCTGGATATTCGCTGGAACCCTGCGCCCGGCGTCGCCGCATAACCGGTCGGAGCCGCGACCGGCGAAACCGCCTGTGTCCGCGGCCGGGAGGAATCTGATGCGTGCACCAACACTCGCGGCGATCGCCGGCGCTGTCGCATGCGCCCCCACCGCCAACGCCGGCTCGCTGCTCCCCACCGACCTCGACCCCGCGCTCCTCGGGACCACCGCCCAGGTCGCCGCTCCCACCGCCGAACGCGGCTTCTGGACGACCACCTTTACGAGCGTCGCGCTCAGCTACGGCTTCGACACCATCGGCATCCGCATCTACGGCGGCCATTCCTTCGCCGAGCCGATCTTCAGCGCGTTCACCGTGCCCAGTTGGGGCACGAGTTACACGAACGATCCCGACCATCCGACGCTCGCCGCCGCGGACGGACCGCTGACCTACATCATGACGAACAACGTCACCTTCGACGCCGACCTCCGCGAAGCGTGGGTCTTCGACATGCTCCTCTTCCGCGACCAGCGCCAGCTGATCACGACGCGCTTCCGGTACAACGGCGACTTCACCTTCACCGTCATCGCGCGTGGCATCTCGACGGATGTCACCTACTGCGACTTCGCCGACTGCTCGCTCATCCCGCTCCCCGCCGGCGGCGCGCTCGGCGCGGCCGGTCTCGGCGCGATCGCTGCCCGGCGCCGCCGACGCTGACCGGCGCGCGCCCTCGTGGTACGCTCCGGGCACAACCACCCCGGAGGGCACGACGATGGAGCGTCTGCTTGCCGCGTTGGGCGCATGCTGCGCCCTGATTCTGCACCCGCCGGCGACAGCCGGCCCCCTGACCCCGCCTGGCGCGCCAGCGCCGACAATGAAGACGCTCGACCAGGTCGAGCCGTCCGTACCCATCGGCCCGCTGACGACCCCCGGCGACGCCGATGCGCTCTATGTCATCACCCAGCCCGGCGCCTACCACCTGACAGCCGACCTCATCGGCCAGGCGGCAAAGCATGGCGTCCAGATCTCGAGCGCTGATGTCACCCTCGATCTCCGCGGCTTCACGCTGCGCGGCGTCGCGACCGGTCTTGACGGCGTGCGCGTCGGCGAGACCGCCGGCCCGCTGCTGGCCAACATCGTCATCCGCAACGGGCGCAGCGTCGGCTGGGGCGGCAGCGGCGTGCGGGCAGACCGTGCGAACCGCGCCTCGCTGCACAACCTCTTCAGCGTCAGCAACGGCGCCTACGGCGTCCTCGCCGGCGTCGGCGCGCTCGTCGCCGACTGCACCGCTGAGGACAACGACCTGACCAACTTCAGCGTCGCCGGACAGTCCATCGTCGAACGATGCATGGCGATCCGAGGCGGCGCAGACGGCTTCACCGGGTCGTCCACGACGCTCTTCCGGCAGTGCGTCGCCTTCGTGAACATGGGGGACGGATTCCGCCCGGGCGTCGGCGCGACGCTCGTCGAGTGCGTGGCGTCCGGCAACCAGGGCGACGGCTTCGACGCCGGCGCGCGCACCGTCTTCGAGCGCTGCTCCTCGATCTTCGACGCCCAGCGGGGCGTCAACGCCGGCGTGGACTCCAGCGTGATCGACTGCGCCATCACCGGCGCCGGCGCCGACGGCGTCGTGCTCGCCGATGGCGGACGCATGACCGGCGGCGCCGTTGCAGCGGTCGGCGGAACGGGCATCACCGCGGGCGCGCAGGCGCGCATCGACGGCGTCACGGTGCGCAGCGCCGGCGTCGGCGTGAGCGTCGGGGCGGCCTCGCGTGTCGAACGCTGCCTCATCGCGAACATCGGCGCCGACGGCGTCCGCCTGACAAGCCACGGCGCGGCGATCGGCAACACCATCGACTCCTGCGGCACGAGCGCCGACGGCGCCGGCGTCCGGGCGACCGATGTCGCCAACCGCATCGAGGGCAACAGCGCGACACGCTGCGACTACGGGGTGCGCCTCGACGCCGCGGGGAACGTCGTGATCGGCAACAGCGTGGTCGGCGCAACGATCAGCGCGTTCTCGGCCCCCGCCGGCAACGCGGTGGGGCCGGTGCTGACGAGCGCGACGATCACGAGCGCGCCGGCGCCGAACGCCAACTTCGCGCCCTGAAGCGCGCACGCCGCCGGCGTGATCTGCGCAGACCGCACAAACAGACCGCGACTGTTCCCGGGCCGGGTTGCACGGGGTGTGGATCGAATTCGAGGCTTGGGTGACGGTTCTCCCCGGTCTTGAAAGGACCCCCTCCATGAAGAGTCGACTGCTTGCCTGCTCGATCGCCGCCGCGTGCATGGGCGCGCCCAGTGCGTTCGGCGCCGTCATCTTCACCGACAGCGCCGCCTTCGACGGCGCCCTCGAGCGTGTGCACCTCGAGGACTTCGAGTCATTCAGCGCAGGGGACCAGGTCTTCGCCGTCGGTTTTGACGGCGCCATCACGGCGAACGCGTCATTCAGCAGCGTGAAAGCGAATGCGATCGTCACCGGCGGCGTCGCGCCGGATGCGTCGGGCCTCGCCTGGTCGCTTCGGGGCGGCGTGACGACGCTGACCTTGTCCGGCCCCGCGGTCAACGCGTTCGGCGTGCACTTCCTCGATCGGGGGCCGGTGATCTTCGAACTCCGGCTGATCGGCGACACCACCGAGACGGCGACC
>JBICHM010000324.1:0-7572 GCA_043101835.1 Phycisphaerales bacterium
ACCCCCCACCCCGGGATGCGTCCGACGCGCGCGGGCGCGCCGCCGTCGAGGTCGGCGCCGCAGTGCGGGCAGGCGGTCATGTCGTGGTACACGGCGCGGCCGCAGGCCGGGCAGGGGTCGTCGTCACCCCCGAAGCGTTCGAGGTCGTCGACGCTGGGGCCTTCCGGATCGAGTTCGAGATCGTCGTCGTAGGGCATGGCGTGGTCAGGTGAGCAGCAGCGCGATGACGCCGAGGAGCAGACACATCTGCCCGACGGAGACGATGCAGCCTTCCTTCTTGTCCTTCTTCGGCGGCGGGTCGTCCTGGAGGCTCAGGTGGAAGTCACTCATGCGACGAGGTGTGCAGGTTCGGGAGTGTCATCATCGATGGCCTCGCGCGTCGGTTCCTCGTCGTCGCGCTCCATGTGGTAGAGCCACATGTCGTCGTCAACCCGCGCCTGAAGATGCACGGGGCGCCCCCAGATGCGACGCAGGTTGCGGAGCACCTCGACGGCGCTGGCGATCTCGATATCCGCTCCGTTCCACTGGTGGGCGAGATACAGCTCGCCCCGATTCCGGTAGTTGGCGTCGACGACGTACATCAGCGGCTGGCCCATGTTGGCGATGCGGTAGAGCATCGCCTGCCGGATGACCGCGGCGTCGCGCGAGACGATCTTCACCTCGCCGGTGTTGGGGTCGCGCCGATAGAAGTACATCTTGTGCCTGTCGATGAACTCCTGGGTCATGAACTCATCGATGAAGGACACATCGTTGTAGATCGCGCGCACCTCGAAGATCTTCTCGCGCCCGCGCATGGATTTGTCGTCGTAGGCGCGGCGCTGCCCGAGGCCCTCGAGCGCCTCCCAGGCGGCGCCGTGGCGGCCGGTGTTCCAGCGCTCCTCAATGTCCTTAAAGAGCTCGACGCCGATCTTGTAGGGGTTGAACCCGCCCGGCGGCATGTGCACGACGCCGGAGTGCTGCTCGGCGTAGTCGATGATCTCGCGCGCCTCGAGGAAGTGGCTGGTCATGAGTTTCGAGTGCCAGTACGTGGCCCAGCCCTCGTTCATGATCTTGGTCATGGCCTGTGGGGCGAAGTAGTACGCCTCGTCGCGGATGAGGCCGAGGATGTCCTGCTGCCAGGGCTCGAGCGGCGCGTGGCGCATGAGGAAGAGCAGCACGTCGCGTGTCGGGCGCTCCGGCTGCTTGCTGCGTTCGCGCGCGGCGGCCGCCTCGCGCTCGCGTCGCTCGCGCTCGAGCGTCTCAGGGGGATTGATGTAGCGGTCCATCGAGGGCTTCGCCGGGAAGCGCGCGTCGCGATCGTCGCGCGCCGGCGGGCGCGCGGACCGTCGACCCGGCTCGCGCCGCACGAACATCGAGTGCGGGTCGATCAGGTGCTCGATCGTCAGGCAGCAGTCGATGAATCGCTCGACGGCCTCCGCGCCCTCGCGCTCGATGTGCCGGCGCACGCGCGTCGCGTGGTTGGCCATCTCGTCGATCATGCGCCGGTTCGTCTTCGCGAACCAGGCGTTGCGCTTGAAGAAGTCGGCGTGACCGTACACGTGCGCCATCACCAGCTTCTGATCGGTGACGGCGTTGGACTCCTGCAGGTACGCGTAGCAGGGGTCGTTGTTAATGACCATCTCGTAGATTCGCCCGAGCCCGTAGGCGTCGCGCTTGCTCAGGCGTTCGAACTCCATGCCCCAGCGCCAGTGCGGGTAGCGCACCGGGAAACCGCCGTACGCCGCGATCTGATTCATCGTCTCGAAGTCGAGCACCTCGAAGACGACTTCGAAGAAGTCGAGGCCGTACTCGATGGCGCGGGCCTTGATGGCCTGCATGTGCTCGAGCAGCGGCGCCGGGAGGTCGCTGTTTCGCCGGAAGGGCATAGACAATGCTATCGGGCCGGCGCGGCGGGGGCGTTGAGGCGCGCCGCACCAGAGCCCGTAGAACTTCTCCCACAGCGCCGTCGCAAGCAGCGTCGACACCCCGATCGCGATCACCCCCGCCAGCAGCACGCGCCACGGGCGCATGCGCCCGATCGCCGGCTCCAGGCGGAACCAGGCGACGAAGAGCACGACCTGCAGCAGGAAGATGCGGAACCCCCCGTCGTAGGCGAGCGCTTCGCCCGAAAGCATGTCGGCGTCGTAGAGGAGCCAGAAACTCCAGAGCGAAGCGCCAATCGCGGCCGCCAGCGCGCAGGAGATGATGCGCGCCACGCCGTGCGACTTCGCCGCCGCGTTGGTGCGCCACGTGGCCTCGACGCGGCAGGCGGCGCAGCGCCCCTGCACGAGCGCGCGCCCGCAGACCGGGCACGGCGTCGCGCGGGACGGCCCCGCGCGAGGCAGGATCTCAATCGTGCTGGCCGGCGGTCTCGCCCGCTTCACAGCGCGCCCCCGATCGTGGTCAGCAGCATCAGCACCGCCGAGAGCAACGCCGGCGCCAACGAGAAGGCGCCGAGCAGCGCGATGGCCACGATCGCGAGAATGCGCACGAGTTCCCGCGCCCGGGGCGCCGCCGCGCCGACGATCCGGTCGGCAGCGAGCAGACCTGCCGCGGCCGCCCCGGCGACGAGGTGGCCGATGACCTCGGTCCACCCCCCGTACACGCCGAACGAGAAAGCCGATGCGAACGCGGCGATCAGGCCGACCGCCCCGACAGAAAGATGCGCCACCGCCACGACAGCGAGCAGCGTCGCGCCGACAGTGCGCAGCACGGAGGCGCGATCACGGAAGACGGCGGTTGGCGGACCGAGCGCCAGGTACGCCCCGTAGGTCTCGCCGCACTCTGGGCAGCGCTCTTCAGCACAGCCTCGGAGGTTGAAGCCGCAGGTCGGGCAGGCGATGTCGTGCAGGGCGACGAACGCGCGGAGCGCCGTGCGTGACTGCGCCGCGCCGTCGGGCGGGGCATTGGTGGGCGCGGGCGGGTCGGGCGGGTCGGGCATGCGCCGAGTGTCACCGACGACGGCGCGTTCCCGCAAGCGCGACGAGCGCGAGCGTCGCCGCCGCGCCCGGCGCCGGAATCGGCGGCGCCGGCTCGAAGCGGAACGCGTCCCAGGTGACGCTGTCGCCCCGGCCGTCGGGACGTCCGGTCGTCTGGTTGTTGGTCCACATGATCCACTCGCCGATGCGCCCGGCCTTGCCCTTCAGGGCGTAGGTCGCCTCGATGCCCTCGAAGATGAGGTCGCCGTCGAGATACACGCGCAAGGCGCCGTAGATGTCGGTTTCGACGCCGATCTCGTGGGCCGTGTAGACCGACCAGGTGCGTCCGGTGTCGATGAACTCGAAGGCGTCCTTCGTCTCATTCAGCTGACCGACCGTAACGCGCCCGTCGGTCTCGAACGACACGCGTGTGTTGAAGCTGTTCAGCGCGACATCGCCGGTGATGAACTGCACCTTCGAGTTGGGGCTGCCGCGCAGCATGGTGGCCGACAGGCGCCCGTACTGGTCTGTGAACTCCGGGCTGCGCAGCGCGAACTCGGTGAAGCCGGAGGAATCCGCCATGTGGCGCAGCGACAACTCGCCCTCGATGATGAACAGTCCGTCATTGATGATCGCGAATGGGTTGTACGCCGCCGTCCATCCCTGCTGGGGGAGGTTGCCCTTGTAGAACCCTCGGTCG
This sequence comes from Phycisphaerales bacterium, assembly GCA_043101835.1. Taxonomy (GTDB): domain Bacteria; phylum Planctomycetota; class Phycisphaerae; order Phycisphaerales; family UBA1924; genus JBICHM01. The sequence goes on from JBICHM010000324.1 coordinate 3,598, forward strand.
GCCTCGAAGGTCTCGGTCCATGCGCCGGTGTAGGCGGCGGACGCGTCGAAGGCGCCGGCGCGCCACCAGTCGGGCGCCCGGAGCGCATCGGCGACCGGACCGGGCGCGGCGCCAAGGGTGGTCGTGGCGATGGCGGCAGTGATGGTCGCGAACATCCGATCCTCCCGATCCGCGCAACGCCGCTCGTCCGCGCGCGGACCCCTGCACGGTGGTTGTCCGGCGCCCGAGGGGCATCGGTTCCCCGCTTCGCGACGGACTGGGCCGGAGCACCCTAGGGCGCGAGCCGGAGGCGGACGCGCCTGATGGGGGCGGCGCTTGCGCGGATGACCGCATTCTCGAGGCCGCTGCGCAGGGCGCGGTCGAGGGCGAACCGGGTGGCGGCGTCGTCGACGAGCACGGTCAGGACGCCCGCGCGCAGGCCCTCGACACGCGTGCGCGGGAGCAGCTCGGGCGGGCTGGCCGATCCCCCGGCGCCGCCGGCGGCGCCACCCTGGCGCTCGCGCCGGCGCAGGTTCTCGCCGAGGGCGCGGAAGAGGGCGCCGGCGGAGGCGTTCCGCCCGCGCACGCGCCATGCGCGGAGGCGGGTGAGCTCGGCGTCTCGTGCGGCGGCCATGCGCGCATCGCGGTCCATCGCGTCATCGTACCGGACCGGGCAAAAAAACCACGCGGCGCTCTTGGGAAGCGCCGCGTGTGCATCGCGAGAAGGAAACTTCGTGTGTCTGGAGCGCGGCCCCAAACGAGCGGAAGAAAACTGCCGCGGATCAGCGGCGGCGACGACGGACCGCGGCCAGACCCGCGAGACCGAAGACCGACGCAGCGCCCGGCGTGGGCACATTCAGCGTGAAGACCATGTGCACCTCGTCGATGCCCGCACCCGCAGCGCCGCCAACCACGCCGACGGCGCCGAGGCCGGTCGCGAGGTTCAGGTTGCCTGCGGGAAGGTTCGACGAGGTGAAGACGGCCGCGCCGTTGATGAACAGCACCAGGTTCACCGCGAGGACATCCGCCGAGCTGTAGCCCGGATAGGAGAGGCTGTCGGTGCCGGCGGCGAATGCGCCGACATCGAAGCGGATCGCCGTGAGCGCGCCGCCACCGTTGCCCGGGTCGACGCCGGCGGGCAGCCAGTCGCTGCTGTCGGCCGTGTAGGCAGCGACGGTGACGACATTGCCGCTCTGCCACGAGCGCACGCGCGTGGCGGCGCCGGTGATCAGGTTGGCGCCGCCGTCCTGGTTCAGGCTGAAGTTGAAGTTGTCCGGGAAGTCATCGATGAAGAAGGCGCCGGTCGTGTTCTGGGCGAGCACGGCCGCATCGAACGTCTCGGTCGCGGGGATGGCCCGCTCGTCGCCGGGGAGATTCCAGACGCTGGTGTAGTTCAGGCCTTCCATCATCCTGAACTGCTCAGCGCCGCCGAAGCGGGCCTCATTGCCGCGGAGGGCGGCCTCCGAAGCGCCTGCGGCCACGAGGCTCACCGTGAGCCCAGCGGCGGCACAAATCAGTGCGTGCATTCTTCAATCCTCCTTCTCGCCCCGCAGTCGGGGCCGTGAACGAACTCCGCCGCCCCGACTCAGGGACGGCGCACCGATCGCGGTAAGGAGGGGAGACATCGCTGCCTCGCTCCGGCTTCACGCCGTGCGCTTCGCGCACCACGCAACATGCCCATCTGCCGGAATCGCGTCATGCGATTCCCGACGCAGCCGGGAACTGACCTGGCATGTTGTGAGTGTCGACCGCTTCTGCGGGACGCCGAGTGGCCGGTCGCGATTCCCCCCGCGACGGGCCAGGCTGGTACGACGCCGTTCCTTCCGCTCCACGACAGCGACCCGCTTGCACGCGGTCATCGCTTCACTGTGGATTTGAGCATCGGTCCTGACACGACGCAAGCAAATTCCACCCCAGAATCACACTTGATCGTGGGGCGCCTCGGCGGGAGCGCGGAGCAAAAAAGAACGCGGCGCCCCGAGGAAGGGCGCCGCGTCTGCATCGCGTTGAATCAGTGTGCGCGGGTGTCGGCCCCGCGAAGGAGGGAATCAGCGGCGGCGACGACGGACCGCGGCGAGACCCGCGAGACCGAAGACCGACGCAGCGCCCGGGGTGGGCACATTCAGGTTGAACACAATGTGCATCTCATCAACGCCGGAACCGGCAGCGCCGCCGACCACGCCGACCGCGCCGAGGCCGTCGGAGAAGTCCGTGGCGGTCGCGGCGGACGAGAAGACCGCAGCGCCGTCGATGAAGAGCACCATGTCGACGCTCACCACGTCCGCGGCGCTAAAGCCGGGGTACGAGATGCCGTTGATGCCGTCGGCGCTGGCGTTGGCGAAGGCGCCGACGTCCATGCGGATGGCGTCCAGCAGGTCGCCGCTGCCGTCCGGATCAACACCGGCCGGGATCCAGCCGCTGCTGTCGACCGTGTAGGCGGCGACGGTGACGGTGTTGCCCGACTGCCACGAGCGAACGCGCGTGGCGGCGCCGGTGATCAGGTTGGCGCCGCCGTCCTGGTTCAGGCTGAAGTTAAAGGTGTCCGGAACGTCGTCGATGAAAAAGGCGCTGCCCGAGTTCTGGGCCAGCATCACGACGCCGAAAGTCTCAGTGGCGGGCACATCGCGCGTGTCGCCGATGTTCCAGGCACTGGTGTAGTTGAGGCCGCTCTGGACCTCAAACTGCGCGGCGCCGCCGATGCGAGCCGCATCGCCGCGGACCGCCGCGTTCGAAACGCTGGCGGCAGCGAGGCTCACCGTGAGCCCAGCCGCAGCACAAATCAGAGCATGCATGCTTCAATCCTCCTTCTCGCCCCATGAGCAAATGGGGCCGCGTTGCACACACCCGAGCCCGGAGACGTCCGGACTCGGAACGGAACGGAAGGAGGGGTGACGCAAGGCCGTACTTGTCGGCGATGCTCAACAGCATGGGAGGAGATGGACACCTGACGCACGCGCAGTTGTGCGTGGCAAAGCCCTCGCGGACTCCACCCGGCGTTCCGACCATGCTCCTGATCAGCGCCCGAGGCTCGGTGGAGTTTCCCCCTGCCACCGAACCGGGCTGGTTGCGACGTGTTTCCTTCCGCTCCAACACAAACCGTGCCCCCCATCCCAAGCGGGAGGCACGATGTATTGGAGCGGCATCCGCCCCCGTATGCAACGCTGAATCCGGAGTTTTCCCTGCCAATCCCGGGGGGGACCTCTTTGCGGGCCCCAAATAGGGGATCAAGGTCCGGGAACGATGCCCGCATCGGCCTCAGCGGGGGGCGCCGGCGCGTCCGCCCCGGCCTCCGCGCGGGGGGCATCGATCACCAGCACCGCCTCGCCGGCGGTCACCAGCACGCGCCCATCGAGCAGGTCCAGACGCTCGGGCTGGGCGCCCAGGCGGATCGCGTGCTCCGCCTCAAGGCGGAGGCTGCCGGCCCCAAAGACCACAACGCGGAACCAGACGCCCTGGGCATCCTGCTCGGCCACCTGCTGATCGACGACCACGATCCGCTCCTGCGCGTACCCCACGGGGGCGAGCAGGCGGGCGGCGTTGCGGTGGTCGGCCCCGGCGAGGTCGCCCCGACGATCGAAGAGCACCAGCCCGTTCTGGGTCGCGAAGGCGGCCTTGTCGTCGAGCGCGGCGGCCCAGACCGGGCGAAGCCCGTTGCCGTAGCCGCTGAACCGGCCTCGGCCGGCGAGCGCCTCGGCGCGCGGGCGCCCGTCTTCGGTCTCGATCTGCCGGAGTTCGCCCCCATTGTCCATCGCGATGACGCGACCGGGGAAGACCCAGGCGTCAACCGTTTCGGCGCCGGCGAGCCCGCCGGTGATCCAGCGCCGACGCCCTTCGGCCATCTCGTAGGAGGCGACGCCGCGATCGGTCCCGACGAGCGCCTCGCCCTCCGGGGTCATGCGGACCCAGCGGATCTGCCCGCCCTCGGGGCTGAGGTCCTGCAGGCGGCGCCCGCTGCGAAGGTCGAAGGCGACGAGCGCGGCAGATCGGAAGAGCGTC
>JBICHM010000325.1:0-5971 GCA_043101835.1 Phycisphaerales bacterium
CGCTGGCGATGTGCACTGCCGCGGGCGCGCTCTGCGCCGCCGGCGCCGTCGCCCAGCCGCTCCTGCCCGAGCCCAAGCCCGACCCCGTCGTCGAGCCCGGCGCCGGCCCTGTGCCCTTCCCCCACCCGGTCATCACCGAGATCTTCTTCCACGGCCTCCCGCGCGCCATGGGCGGCGACGCCAACCTCGACGGCCAGCGCAGCGTCACCGGCGACGAGTTCGTCGAACTCGTCAACCCACACGACCAGCCCATCGAGCTCGGCGGCTACCAGATTCTCGACGGCCAGCCCAATCCCGAGTGGCGCCTCACCTGGACCTTCCCCCAGATGACCCTCGCCCCCGGCGAGCGCGTCGTCGTCTTCAACGGCTTCCGCCAGGACGAGATCCCCGGCGCCGACGGCACGACCGACCGCGCACCGCGCATGAAGAACCCCCACTTCGGCGACGCGTGGGTCTTCTCCATGCGCGTCCTCGAACCGTGGCGCGCCTTCACCAACGAGGCGGACTTCGTCCTCCTCCGCGCGCCCGATGGCGTCGATATCGACGTCATCGCCTGGGGCGCCAACCCCGAGCGCGCAATGGAGCCGCCGACCGACGCGATGCGCTTCGCGCGCGTCATGCCCGAACCCGTCGGCTCCTACCAGCGCATCGATCCCTTCGGACCGATCATGCTCCACAAGGACATCGACGGTCGCACCTACAGCCCCGGCGAGATCCCCGCCCCGAGCCCCGAGAACGCCGCCGGCAACCCCGCCGAAGACGGCGCCCAGGGCGGCTGAGGCGACCCCCGCCGCCCCCGAGGCGGCGATGTTGCATCCATTCCAGACCCGCCCCGCGCGGCGCGGGAGACTTGGGCGAACCCCGCACGGAGCCCACACCATGCTGCGCACACGCATCCCGCTGCTCGCCGCCGCCGTCGCCGTCGCCTGCCTCACCGCGACTGGCGCGAGCGCCGCCGACCCCCGCCCCTTCGCCGACGACCCGGCGCTTGCGCCCCTGCCCGCACGCGGGGGCGCGCTGACGGACCTGTGCGATGTCCCCGGCGCCGCGATCGTCGTCGTCAAGGACGGCGAAACCTTCATCCACACGCTCGGCGTGCGCGACCCCGACACGGGCGCCCCCGTCACGCCCGACACGATGTTCTACATCGCGTCGATCACCAAGACCTATCTCGCCACCGGCGTCGTCAAGCTCGCCGGCGAAGGGCGCATCGACCTCGACGCGCCGGTGAAGACCTACCTCCCGCGCTTCCGCCTCGCCGATTCGCAGCGCACCGAGACGATCACCGTCCGCGACCTGCTCAGCCACCGCCTCGGCGTCACCGGCGGGCCGATCGTCTTCCTCGACGCCTACACCGGCGACATCACCGACGACCGATACTGGTTCTGGCTCGAGCGCGGCGGCGTCGCGGGGGAACTCGAGTACACCAACATCCACTACACGCTGCTCGGACGCATCGTCGAAGCCGTCACCGGAAAGGACTGGCGCGACTACCTCGACGAGGCGATCTTCACGCCCGCCGGTATGCGCCGCACCACCGGCTACGCCAGTGCGATGTACACCGACCCCGACTGCGCCATCCCCAGCGAACGCATCGGCGAACGCTTCGCGCCGACGCCTCAGCGCAAGACCGACCGCACCATGCACGCCGCCGGCGGCCTCGGCACGACCGCCGCCGACGCCGCGCGCTACATGACGCTGCACCTCAACGGCGGCCAGATCGACGGCGCGCGCATCCTCCCCGAAGACGGCGCGGCGGAGATGCTCACCCTCCAGGCCGAGCGCGACGAGCATCGCGGCACGATCCGCATCGAGAAGGGCTTCGGCCTCGGCTGGGGCTGGGGCGACTACGCGAATCAGGAACCCATCCGCTTCCACGGCGGCGGATATGTCGGCACGAGCGCGTGGTTCTGCATGCTGCCCGAGCAGAACGCGGCGCTCGGCGTGCTCATCAACGCCGGCGGCGCCGCGCGCCCGTGGATGGACATCGTCGCCATTGACATCCTCGAATGCCTCACCGGCATCGCCCCGCCGTGGAGCCCGTTCGACGAGATCCCCCCGCAGATCCGCGAGCGCAAGGCGCAGCAACCCGCACCGACGCCCCCCACGCCCTGGCGCCCCGCGACGCTCACGCGGCCGCTGGGCATGTACACCGGCGCCTTCCACAACGAGCATCTCGGCTCGATCATCATCGAACGCGACGGCGACGCCCTCACCGTCCGCGCCGGCGACATGACGATGGAGGCCGGCGATGGCGACAACCCCGACGAGGCCCTGCTTCGCGGGGCGTTCGACCCCCCGGCGACGCTCCGATTCGTCGTCGGCCCCGCCGGCAAGATTGATCAGATCCGCCTCATCGACGCCGATCTGGGCGACCTCGCCTTCGTCCGCTGACCCGACCGCGCGATGACCTCGCCGGGCCGGGGGGTGTACCATCCACCCCCCGGCCCGCTTTGTCAGTGGCCGCACCGAGCCGAGCAGACGGAACCGCCCCCCATGGCCTGGATCACCAAGCCCTCCGCCACCACCGCCATCGAACGCCGCGAGGAGCCCTACCTCACGAAGCAGATGCGCGATGAGATCGCGAAGACCTACCTCCCGCGCTACGAGACGACGCTCGCGGCGCTCCTGCCCACGCTCCACATGGTGCAGCACGAGTACGGCTGGATCCCCCCGCAGGCCATGGAGGAGATCGCGGACTTCCTCGAACTCACGCCCGCCGATGTCCTCGACACCGCCTCCTTCTACGAGGAGTACTGGCTCAAGGAGCGCGGCAAGCACATCATCGGCGTCTGCCGCTCCATCGCCTGTGAGTTCTGCGACCACAAGGCCATCACCGACGCCTGCCGCGAGAAGCTCAACATCGAACTCGGCGAGACCACCGACGACGGTGAGTTCACCCTCGTCGAACTCGAATGCCTCGGCTCCTGCGGCACCGCGCCCGTCGCCATCGTGGACGACAGCCTCCACGAGAACCTGACGCCCGACAAGATCCGCAAGGCCATCGACGACGCCCGCAAGGAAAAAGGCAAGTCGAAGAAGGCGCACTGAAAGAGCTCCGAGCGCAAGCTCGGGGACACCCGCCCGTCAACGTTGCAGCTGTTCGACTGACCCTGAGCGAGCGCTCAGGGCTCTTCGCCTTCGCGCGCCCGCGCGATTCTGCGCCCGCTCGCGCCGCGTAAGCCGATACCGTGGCATCCGGAGTCGCCCGATGCCACGACCCCTGCTCCCCGTCATCCTCCTTGCAGCGCCCGGCCTCGCCGGCGCGCAACCCGCCGACGAGCCTCCGTCCATCGACGCCGAGCCCCTCGCCATCGAGGATGACGGCGGAATCCGGTTCGGACCGCTGCGCGTCAGCGCTCTCGGCGCCGCAACGATCCAGTGGCTGCCCGATCAGGACATCGCCAGCGGCGCCATCGTCATCGAGCCGGAGTTCGATCTGACGCTCAGCGAGCGCGACCGGATCAACGTGAAGTTCGGCTTCGCCGGGGGCGACGCGGTGAACGACGACGCCCCCTACCAGCTCTCCCCATGGTGGGCCGACCTCGAAGACGATGTGAAGGACATCAACGGCTCAGGCCGCAACTACCTGCTCACCGCGTGGTGGCAGCACACCTTCGATGTCGGGCCCGACGCCACGCTCAGCGCCAGCGCCGGGCTCATCGACTCGACCTGGTACGTCGACCTGAACAACTACGCCAACCTCGAGTACACGCAGTTCCTCAACCAGGCGTTCGTCAATGCGCCCAACCTGCTGCTGCCCGCCTACGACCTCGGCGTCGCCCTCGAATGGGCCTCCGGCCCCTGGAGCGTCGCCGGCGTCGTGATGCATGTCGAGGAGAACGACGACGGCGAGTCGTACATGCACGCATCGACACAGATCGCCTACGCGTGGGACGCCGAGCCCGGCGCCGGCAACCTCCGCCTCACGCTCGCCGGCGCGAGCGACGACTTCCGCACCGCCGACGGCGCAGGCACTGCGGGGCTGTTCGGGGCGTCGATCTCCTTCGATCAGGAACTCGGCGAATCGCTCGGCGTGTGGGCGCGTGTCGGCCATCAGGACGACGACGCAGCGATCACCTACGAACGCAAGCTCACCGGCGGCGTCGCCATCAACGGCCACGCGTGGGGGCGCCCCGACGACACCATCGGTGTCGGCTACGGCTTCCTCGACAACGGCAACACCGGCGTCGACTCCACCAACGTCTTCGAGATCTACACCCGCATCGCGCTCGACGAACGCTTCGGCCTCACCTTCGACGCCCAGTGGATGCGCGACGCGTACGACGGCGCGAGCGAAGAGAACGGCTGGATCCTCGGCGTCCGCCTCGACTACGCGTTCTGATCGCCCCCCACCGCGCGCTCCAGGATCGCCACCGCCAGCGCCTCGGCGTCCGGCGCGCTGACCACCAGCGGGCGCCTGCCGATGCGCGTGATCCGCACCGCCGGGCCCTGACGCGCCAGCAGCCACGTCTGCCCGTTGCGGAGCTTCGGCCCCCAGCCCCCCGCATCGCGCATGGGCTCGGCCGTGATCGGCTCGGCGTCGGTGATGGCGTCCCACCGAACGCTCGACCAGTAGATCGGTCGGAACGACACGCGGAGCCGATCCTCGCCGAGCGTCACCACCGTCCGCATCGACGCGATCAGCAGCACCGATGCGAGGATCGACGCGTACACCACCCCCAGCACCCACGCCGGCCCGCCCTTGGCGATCAGCAGCCCCGTCACCATCGCCACCGTGCCCAGTTCGAGGCAGACCACGAGCACCACGAGACGACGATCGACCGGCACGACATGGCGGGCCGGCGGCGCGTCGGCGGCGGCGAAGGGATCACGATCGGCCATGAAACGGGCTCCTCAGAGGATCCGGCCCCACCCGGGCTGCGCCCGGACAGCGGTTGGGCAGCGGGCCGGTCGGTCCCTACGCTATAGCCCTTTCCCGATCCGTTCCCGGCCCGGCCGACGCCGGCCCCGTCCATCCTGAGCGCCCCCTCGCGGAGCCCCCCCGTCCCCATGCCCTCCGGCGACAAACCCACCCTCGCGCGCAGCCTCGGCGCCTTCGTCGGGCACATCTGGCGGGGCGTGACGACGAACCCGGAATCGGGCGCACGCACCACCGAGGTGCGCCGCGATGTGGAAGAGACCGTGCAGGAAACCGACGAGGCCACCGTCATCGCCAGGCGGACCACGATCGAGGAAGTGGAAGTGCGCCCCAAGGGGCGCGACGACAACCCGCAGTGACGCGCGAGCCGACTCGCGCAGGAAAGACCACGCGCATGCCGTTCGAGATCAAGACCACCGAGCCCGTCCTCACCAAGCGCATCCCTTCCGGTCCCTACGGCGACCCCAAGGACCGCCACATCGTCTCCTACGACGAGTTTGTGAAGACCGGCGGCTACGAAGGCCTCAAGAAGGCCATCGCCATGGACCCCGGCGCCGTCGTCGGCGTCGTCAAGGACTCGCAGCTCCGAGGGCGCGGCGGCGCAGGCTTCCCCACCGGCCTCAAGTGGTCCTTCCTCCCCAAGACCGACGACCCCAACGACGTCGGCCAGCGCTACCTTGCCATCAACGCCGATGAGTCCGAGCCCGGCACCTTCAAGGACCGGCTCCTCATGGACTTCGATCCGCACCTCATGCTCGAGGGCATCGCCATCTGCTGCTACGCCTGCCGCATCAGCCGGGCGTACATCTACATCCGCGGCGAGTACTACCACCAGGCGCGCGTCGTCGAGAACGCCATCAAGGAGGCGTACGACAACGGCGTCTTCGGCGGCAAGGGCCTGCTCAAGGGCGCGACCACCGCCACCGGCAAGCCCTGGGTCGTCGACTGCCACCTCCACCGCGGCGCGGGCGCGTACATCTGCGGCGAAGAGACAGGGCTGCTCGAATCCCTCGAAGGCAAGCGAGGCTGGCCGCGCAACAAGCCCCCGTTCCCCGCCATCGAAGGCCTCTTCGGCAAGCCGACCATCAT
>JBICHM010000326.1:0-11623 GCA_043101835.1 Phycisphaerales bacterium
CGCGCCGCAGCGGCCTCACCGGCCTGCAGGGCCGCGGCGTCGACACCGGCGCCGTTCGGAATGACCGGCTCGTTTCGGATCGAATCAGCGAACTGCGCCTCGGTCATCTGCATGGCCTGGCGGCCGGTCAGTGCAGCGCGCCGGGCACGCGCCTCGGCGAGGCGCTCGAGGCGTTCGCGCACATCTTCGCGCGTGCGGGGATCGGTCATCGTGGTCGTGGCGCCGAGGGCGCCGGCGGCGCTCTCCTGGAGGCGCTGGCGTCGTTCGGCGGCGAGGCGACGCTGTTCGGCGCGAATGCGTTCGCGCGTGGCGCTCGCAGTGTCGGCGTCGTAGCGCTCGGCGGGCGCATCGGTCGCGAGGTAGCGGGGCTCGACGACCGGGGCCGGGAAGCGCGTGGAGGGGGTGCGGGTCGTGCCGGTGGGCGCCACCTGCTCGCGCGGGACATCGAGGCCCGCGCGCGGGCCCTGGGCGGGCTCGGCGTCGGCGCCGCGACCGCTCTGCAGCATCCCGTAGAGGATCGCTCCGAGCAGCAGCCCGACGATGGTTCCCATCCAGATGCGGTTCATACGGCTCTTCGCTTATCCGGACGCGAAGCGGCGTCCCTGCCAACACTTGAACAGTAGTCCGTGCCCGGAGCCGGACCTGTTCCACCCGCCAGTTCGGTGCAGATCGGCCTTCGGGGGCCGGTCTGGACGGATCGCGCGGCCCCTGCGGGCCCTCCCTGCTTTGGACGCGCGAGGCCTCCTGCGGTTCCCGGCCTCAGGCCTGACGCCCTACGCTGGGCCCGTGCGGCACCGGCCTCTTGCGACGATCGGCCTCTTTGCGGCGCTGGGCGCCGGGGCGGTCGGCCTGCGCCTTCTGGCCGAGCCGATGGGGTTCGCCCCGCCTCGCGACGGCGTGGAACTGGAGCTGCGGGCGATCCGGGCCGCGAGCGGCGCGACGATCGGCGCGGCGCTGGCGACCAGCGGTGTGCTGTTGCAGTCGCTCCTGCGCAACCCGCTGGCGGCGCCGTCGCTGCTGGGGCTCACCAGCGGCGCCAGCCTCGGCGTGATGCTGTCGATCTACCTCGGGTACCTGCTGCATGGCGTGATCGAGCCGCACCGCCCGCAGTTCGCGGCGGCGATCGTCGGCGCGTTCGCATCGCTGGCGATCGTCTACGCGGTCGCGCAGCGGCGCGGCCGGATCGAGCCGGTGCGACTGATCCTGGTCGGGGTCGTCTTCAGCGTGATGGCCGGCGCGGGCACGATGCTGCTGCGCCACCTGATGCCCGATCGCGGGCTCGTCGCGGCGGAGCGCTGGCTGCTGGGGTCAATCAACGACGATGTCTCGACGCTGTGGATCGGCGCGGTCGCAGCGGTGACGGTCGCGGGGATCGCCATCGGCGCATCGCTCGGGCGCGCGATGGACGCGGCGGCGCTCGACGACGACGAAGCGCGGAGCGTGGGCGTGCGACTGCAGCGCCTGCGGATCGTTCTCTACCTCGTCGCGGGCGTGCTGACGGCGGGCGCGGTGTCGCTGGCGGGCCCGATCGGGTTTGTCGGGCTGATCTGCCCGCACGCCGTGCGGCTGATCGGCGGCCCGCGCCACGCGCCGCTGGTCGTCGGCGCGGCGCTCGCCGGCGCGGCGCTCGTGGTGGGCGCCGATGCGATGGTGCGCCTCGCGCCGGCGGAGATCGGGCGCATCCCCATCGGCGTGCTCACGGCGCTGCTGGGCGGGCCGGCGTTCCTCATCGTGCTGCGCCGCCAGCCGGGGAGCGTCTGATGCTGACGGCGAATGCGCTCACCTCCGGATACCGGCGCGACGAGCCGGTGCTGCGCGACGTCTCGCTCGAGATCGGCCCGGGGCGTGTGCTCGTCATCCTCGGCCCAAACGGGGCGGGCAAGACGACGCTGATCCGGCTGCTCGCCGGGCTGGCGCCGCCCTGGTCGGGTTCGGTGACGCTCGATGGCGTGGCGATCGGGCAGATGACCGCGCGTCGGCGATCGGGTTCGATCGCGTATGTGGGGCAGCGCCCGAGCGTGGCGTCGGCCTTCACAGTGCGCGAGGTGGTGGAGCTCGGCCGTCATGCGGTGGGCGCCGATGGCGGCGCCGTGGACCGCGCACTCGACGCCGTGGGCATGCTTGCGCAGGGTGCGCAGGTGTTCTGGCGTCTGAGCGCCGGGCAGCAGCAGCGCGTGTCCATCGCGCGGGCGCTTGCGCAGCTCGACCATGCGCGAGACGCGGGCGACTCCCCCGGCGTGATCCTGGCGGACGAGCCCATCGCATCGCTCGACCCGCGCCACGCGCAGCGAGCGCTCGATGCGATCCGCGCGGTCGCGGCCCGCGGCGGCGGCGTCGGCGTGGTGATGCACGACCTGACCACTGCGCTCCGCTTCGCCGACGATGCGCTGATTCTCGGGGAGGAGGGCGTCGTGCTCGCCTCGGGCCCAGTGTCCGAGGCGTTGCGCCCTGAGACGCTCCAGCGCGTCTTCGGGACGCCCTTCGAGCGGGTCGAGGGCGCCGGAGGCCCGGCGCTGCTTCCCGTGCCGGTGGCCCCCGCCGCCTCCCCGGGCCGATACGATGCCGAGGCATCCTCATGAACTACCAACTGATCATCGTGCTCATCCTGATGGTCCTGCCAGCGCTGAAGCAGGTCTACGACAAGGCGAAGGAACGCGCCGAGGTCGAGAAGCGGAAGCGCGATCAGGAGCGGATGCGCACGGAGACGCTCAGGACCGGCCGGCCGGGCCCCTCCAGCCCGCAGCCGACACGCCAGCAGGCGCCGATCCAGGCGCAGGCGTCGGCGGCGCCGTCGAGCGAGCGGACGCGACTTCAGCAACTCGAGGCGGAGCGCGAACGTCGTCTTCGCGAACTGCGACGGATCGCCCAGCAGCGAACGCAGGCCTCGCGCGGGGGGCAGCAGCGGCAGCCATCATCTCCGACGGCCCAGCGCCCGCAGCAGCGGCAATCGCGCCCGCAGCCGTCGCCGACGCGAGCCCAGCAGCGGCCCCAGGGCCGCCAGGCGCCCGCGCGGAAGGCCGCGGGCGCCGGCGCGGTGCGGGCGCCACGTCCTCGGACGGCTCCGGTCACGCAGGCGCCGCCGATCGAATCCCTCGCCGGCCTGGGCGAGACGGTCGGCAGTTCGGAAGGCCAGACCACGGGCGGCTCGGGCGCCCGGCGACCCGGTGGGGCGCTCGGCCAACTCAGCGCCGGCGATCTGCGCCGGGCGGTGATCCTCACCGAGGTCTTCGGCAAGCCCGTTGCGCTCCGGGATCGCCACCTGAATGCGGGGAGCGATGCGGCCTGAATGCCGCCCCTCGGCCCCGCTCGCGGGCGACGGCGAGGGGCCGCTATACTCGCCGCCTTCCCCATGACCCCTGCCACGACCCGATCACCGCGGCGCCGCAGCGGCGCAGGCTCGTCGTCCAGCCGGACCGGCGTGGAAGGCGCGCGGGATGCGCGCCTCCGGCGGGTCCGTGCGGCGATCCGGAAGGCCGACTGCGATTCGCTGCTGATCACCAACCCCGATGACATCCGGTACCTCACCGGGTTCAGCGGGGAGGACAGCGTGGCGCTGGTGCAGGCGCGGAAGCTGACGATCGTCAGCGACTTCCGGTTCGCCGAGGATCTGGAGACTGTCAAGGGGCGGAGCCGCGTGGTGCTGCGCGACGGTCGCATGGCCGACGCCCTCGGCGCCCTGACGCGCGACGAGGGGGTCGAGCGGATCGGCGTGCAGAGCGAGCACCTGACGCTGGCCGAGCGCCGGCTGTATGGCGGCTCGATCGGCGTGCGCCGGCTGGTGGCGACCGAGGGCTTGCTGAGCGGGCTGCGCGTGATCAAGGACGCCACGGAGGTGGCGCAGATCCGCAAGGCGGCGCGTCTGCAGGAGCAGGCGCTGCTGGCGACGCTGGACGACCTCCGCCCAGGCCAGCGCGAGCGCGAGATCGCCGCGCGCCTCGAGTTCGAGATGAAGTCGCGCGGCGCTTCGGGGCCGTCGTTCGGGACGATCGTCGCGGCGGGGGCCTATTCCAGCCGCCCCCACGCCGTGCCGGCAAGCGCAAAGGCGCAGAAGAACCGCGTGCTGCTGATCGACTGGGGCGCGCGCCTCGACGGCTACTGCGCCGACATGACCAGAACCTTCGCCCTCGGCTCGTGGCCGAAGGCGATGCGCGAGGTGTACGGGATCGTGCTTGAGGCGTTCGAGGCTGCGCTGGCGACGGTGCGGGCGGGCGTCTCGTGCCGCGACGTGGATGCGGCGGCGCGGGATGTGATCGCGGACGCCGGCTACGGCGAGCGGTTCGGGCACGGGCTGGGCCACGGCATCGGGCTGGAGGTCCATGAGGCCCCCCGCCTGAGCCGCCAGAGCGACGACACCCTCCGTGCGGGTATGGTGGTGACCATCGAACCGGGGATCTATCTCCCCGGCGTCGGCGGCGTCCGGATCGAGGACGATGTGCTCGTCACCGAAACCGGCGTCCGAAACCTCTCGACACTGCCCCGGGACATCGACTGGGCCACACGATGATCGATCTGAAGAAGCTCAAAGAACTCGTCGACCTCATGAAGGAGCACGATCTCTCGGAGATCGACCTCCGCGACGGCGACGAGACCGTCACGCTGAAGCGCCCGATGGCGGCGCCGACGCCTCCCGCCCATTATGCCCCGCCGCCTCCGGCGCCCGCTCCTGCGCCGCCGGCTGCGCCGGCCGCGAACGCGCCGAGCGCCCCCGCGGTCGACGACGGCCTGGAGGCGATCGAGTCGCCGATGGTGGGCACGTTCTACTCGGCCTCGAACCCCGACTCGCCGCCCTTCGTGAAGGTGGGCGATTCGGTCGGGCCGGACACCGTGGTCTGCCTGATCGAGGCGATGAAGGTGTTCAGCGAGGTGAAGGCGGAGAAGTCGGGGGTGGTCGAGAAGATCCTTGTGAAGAACGCCGACGCCGTCGAGTTCGGTCAGCCCCTCCTCCTCATCCGCCCGGCCTGAGCCGGTCGACGCAGGACCCCCGCCACACGCCATGTTCCGACGCGTCCTCATCGCGAACCGAGGCGAGATCGCGCTGCGCATCCTGCGCGCGTGCCGCGCCCTCGATCTGGAAGTCGTCTGCGTCTATTCGGAGGCCGATCGCGAGGCGCCGTACCTGAAGCTGGCGGACCGCGCGATCTGCATCGGTCCCGGCCCCGCCCGCCAGTCGTACCTCGATATCGCGCGGATCATCGCGGCGGCGGAGATCTCCGAGGCAGACGCGATCCACCCCGGGTACGGCTTCCTCGCGGAGAACGCGCACTTCGCGGAGGTCTGCCGCGACTGCAACATCGCGTTCATCGGCCCCTCGCCCGAGGCGATGGCGGCGCTGGGCGACAAGGTCTCGTGCAAGCAGCTGGCCCGTGCGAGCAAGGTGCCGGTCTTCCCGGGCTCCGACGGGGCGATCGAAGACCCTGAGGAAGCCATCGAGGTCGCCAAGAAGATCGGCTACCCCGTGATCGTGAAGGCGGCGGCCGGCGGCGGCGGACGCGGGATGCGCATCGCGCGGAACGAGGAGATGCTCAAGGCGGGCCTCCAGTCGGCGGCTCAGGAGGCGAGCGCGGCCTTCGGCAACGGCGCGGTGTACATCGAGAAGTTCCTCGAGCACGCGCGCCACATCGAAGTGCAGGTGATCGGCGACCAGCACGGCAGCGCGGTGCACCTGTACGAGCGCGACTGCTCGACGCAGCGCCGGCACCAGAAGCTGATCGAAGAGGCGCCGGCGCCGCATGTCGATCCGAAGAAGCGCGACGAGGTGTGCAAGGGCGCGGCCCGTCTGATCCGCAAGGCCGGGTACTCCGGCGCGGCGACGGTGGAGTTCCTGCTCGACGAGAAGCAGAACTTCTACCTGCTCGAGGTGAACACGCGCGTGCAGGTGGAGCACCCCGTCACCGAGCTGATCACGGGCGTGGACATCGTGAAGACGATGATCGAGGTGTCGGCGGGCCGCCCGCTGCCCTTCAAGCAGCGCGACATCCGGATCAACGGGCACGCGATCGAGTGCCGCATCAACGCGGAGGACCCGGACCGCGCCTTTGCGCCGTCGCCAGGACCGATCGAGCGACTCGATCTGCCCGGCGGGCTGGGCGTGCGCGTGGACACGCACTGCGTGCAGGGGTACCGCGTTCCGCCGAACTACGACTCGATGATCGCCAAGCTGCTGGTGCGGGGCGACACGCGCGACGAGGCGATCGCGCGGATGGCGCAGGCCCTGCGCGAGCTGACGATCGAGCCGATCAAGACCACCCTCCCGCTGCACGCGCGCCTGATGCAGAACGCGTCGTTCATCAAGGGCGGGATGGACATCCACTACCTCGAGCGCCTGCTCAACATGAAGTAGCGCCCGCGTCGCGCACCAGCGCGAGCAACCATCGCCACTCGGCGTAGCGGTAGGGCGCGCCGAGACGGTCGTGCAGCGCGCGGACCTGTTCCTGCATCGCCTCGGTCAGGGAGCGCTGCCAGTCCTGCGCGGCGCGGTCGCAGAAATACACGCGGCAACCAAGCGGGCGCACCGTGTGGACGGCGCAGAGGTTGCCCTCCTGGAACGGGCACGCCCCCGGCGTCGCGGGCGCGAGCGCGAGGGGTGAGGACCGCGCCCGCGCGGCGCGCGTCATCGTCGCGGCGGCTTCGAGGCCGGTCACATAGAGCAGGTGGCCCGTGCGCTCGAAGTTGCAGCAGCGCCCCGAGGCCCAGCAGGCGGGGCCGCGTTCGCGGATGCGCGCGCTCGTTTCGTCGTAGATCGCGTCGAGCGCCTCGAGCGCCGCGGGATCGCGCGCGAGCTCGAGCCATGCGCGCGCATGGGCGATGTCTTCGCCGTCGAACTTCGGGGCGCTCACGCCGGCGTCCGGTCGCGCTGGATCCGGATCTCCTCGACGCGCACCATCGGGCCCCGGTTCATGCCCTCGCAGCGTTTCGCGGCGTCGTTCCAGGCACGCTCGCTCTTGAGGTTCTCCGGCCACCAGGGCCAGGTGCGGCACTGGGTCGGGCGCACTTCATGCAGGCGGCAGAGGGCCATGCCGGGCTTCGACTCGCGATCGAGGAAGACGCAGTCGGCGCCGTGCTCGGTTTCGACCTCGTTCAACGACCAGCCGCGCTTGCCATGGGTCATGCGGTGGGCGAAGCGCCGGTAGAACTCGCGCTCATCGACGCCGAGGTGGGCGGCCATGGCGCGCCCTTCGGGCTCGGTGAAGGCCACGTAGCCGGGCGGACCAGTGCAGCAGGCGCCGCACATAGTGCACTCAAACCGGAGGCCGTCGGCGTACCACTCGCTCTTCTGTGGGCTGCGCGCGGGCATCGGTTCAGCGGACCTGCATCGCGATGAGCGTCTGGTCATCGTCGCGCGTGCGCCGCTGGGTGTGCTCGAAGAGGGCGCCGTGGACGGAGTCGATGATGCACTCGGCCTCGCCGGAACAGAGCCGGAGCGATGCGTCGAGGCCGGCCTCGCCGAACATCGCGCCCGAAGCGTCGCGCGCTTCGGTGATGCCGTCGGTGAAGAAGACGATGGTCTCGTCGCTCGAGAGCGTGACCTCGGTGGGCTCGATCTCGAGTTCGTCGAAGATGCCCAGGGGCACGGCACGCGCGCCGTCGAGCGTGGCGACCTCGCCGCTGCCGCGGCACTTGCGCCGGGGCGGGTGGTGGCCGGCGTTGGCAAAGGTGAAGCGGCGCGTGTCCGGCTCGAGCACGCCGTAGAACGCGGTCACGAAGTTGCTCTCGATGCGCTTCTCGCTGAGGTGTCTGTTGAGGTAGGCCATCACGCCGGCGGGATCGTGCTCGCGCTCGGGATAGGTGCGGAGGATGGCGTGGACCATGGCCATGACGGTGGCCGCGCCGGCGCCGTGGCCGGAGACATCGCCGATAAAGACCCCCCACTTGCCGCCCTCGAGCGGGAGGAAGTCGTAGTAGTCGCCCCCGGCCTCGTCGCTCGTCAGGTAGCTGGTGGCCAGTTCGAGACCCGGGATATCCGGCGTGCGGTCGGGGAGGAGCGATCGCTGGATCGCGGCGACGCGTTCGAGCTGCTGGTTCAGGCGCGCGTTGAGCTCCTCGACCTGCTGGAGCGCGACGAGGTTCTTCGTCGCGCGTCCGTGCAGGTTCATGACGAGCAGCGCCATCTCGAACTGCTCGTCGGAGACCTCCTGCGCCTCGCGCCGGAAGGAGAAGGACCAGTTGAGCGCCTGGCCGTCGTCGAAGACCGGGAGGATGACCGCCGACCGGAAGTTGGCGAGTTTGTCGCCCAGCACGGGGTCGCCCGTGATGCGCAGGTCGTTGAAGCGCCGCGGGACGCCGGCGGCGATGATCTCCCCGATGAACCCGCCCCGGTGCGTTGCAAGGGTGGCCCAGTCTCGCCACGGATTCGATTCGCTGGGGCTCTGCGGCAGTCGCCCGCTGAGGTATTCGCGCGTGATCTTGTACTCGCCGTCGGGAAGCCCGCGACGCGAGACCGACATGAAGCCGTCCGACGGGAAGAAGCGGCGCGAGGCCATTCCGAAGGTGAACGACGACTCCTGCGGCGACTTGGCGCTGGTCAGCCCGCGCATGAGGTCTGACAGCGCGTCGATGCGGTCGGTGGGGATCTCCGAGCGGGCGGTCGTCATGATCGGGACACTGTAGGGCAGCGCCTTGCCGTGCCCACTGCGTGGCGGTCAGAATGCGTGCATGACGACGACCGCCACCGACGCCGACCGACGCCTCCTCGCCGCCGCGATCGAACAGGCGCGGAAATCCGCACGCGAGGGCGGCATCCCGATCGGGTCGGCGCTGGGCGCCGCCGACGGGACGGTGCTGGCGCTCGGGCACAACCTGCGGGTGCAGACAGGGGACACGACGGCCCACGCCGAGACGGTGTGCATCCGGAACGCCGGTCGCCGGCGGGACTGGGGCGACCTGGTGCTGGCGACGACGCTCAGCCCCTGCATCATGTGCTCGGGCACGGCGTTGCTGCACGGGGTCCGGCGGATCGTGATCGGTGAATCGAAGACCTTCCAGGGCGCTGAGGGGCTCCTCGAGGAGCACGGGGTGAGGCTGGTTCGACTCGACGAGCCGGCGTGCCGTGACCTGCTGGAGGCGTTTATCCGAAGCCATCCCGAGGTCTGGGACGAGGACATCGGGGTCCCGCCGGGCGCGGCGGGGCGGGCCTGAGTTCCCCGATGCGGGGGAACCCGGTCGGTGCGGCGGCGTATAGTCCGACGCGACCGGGGGGCTGGGAGCGGTCGCTGCGAGCGGGGTCCGTGCACGGGTGACCCCATCGTCGATCGAGAAACCACAGCATGTGTTCCGCGAATTCGTTGCGACTCGCGTTGCCCGCCGCGCTCTGCGCGATCGCGTGCTTCGACGCGCGCGCCGAGGTGATCTACGTCGATATCCCTGATCGCACGGTCGATCGGATTCCCGTGCAGCTCGACCTCGACATGAATGGTGCGATGGACTTTTCGGTGTTCCGGACGGACAACGTCGCCACATCGATCTTCGGCACGAATGAGAACAACCTGACCCGCCGCGACTCCGGGTCGCAGTTCGCGTCCTACCTCGTCGCCGGCGATGGGATCGGACCGGGGCCGGGGTACGACCAGCTCGCCCTGCTCGCCCAGGAGATCTGCGAGTCGGGCGGGTGCTCTTGGTTCGGGCCGTTTCCGCAGTCGGGGCAGACAGGCTTTGTGGGCGTCGAGTTTCTCATCGACGGCGCGACGCACTACGGATGGATCCGACTGCATGTCGCCAGGGTGAGCGGCGTTGCGACGATCTTCGACTACGCCTATCAGGCCACGCCCGATGTGGGCATCAACGCCGGGCAGGTGCCCTCGCCCGGCGCCGTGGCGGGATTCGGCTTCGCGGGGCTCCTCGCCGGAACGCGCCGCAGGCGGTAGGTCAGGCGCGAGCGCGTCCGGCCATCGCGGCGTGATCCATGCGGATGCCCAGGCCGGTGGCTTCGAGCGCCGCGACGAGGCGTTCGACCTGCTCTGGCCCGCTCGTTTCGACCGTGCAGCGCACATCGACGGAGGCGAGGTCGCTCGTCGCAAACGCGCGATCGTGCACGATGTCCTTCACCGATGCGCCGACCGAGGCGATCACGCTGGTGAGCCCGGCGAGGCCGCCGGGGCGGTCGCTGATCGTGGTGACGAATCGGACGAGACGCCCGTCGGCGGCGAGGCCGCGCTCGATGACCCGCCCGATCATGGCGGGGTCGATGTTGCCGCCGCAGAGCGGGAGGACGACGGTCTTGCCCCGCAGATCGGGCAGGCGCCCGCCCATCAGATCGCACGCGGGTTCGCTGAGCAACGCCGCGAGGCCCGCGGCGCCGCCGCCCTCGACGACGGTCTTCTCGAACTCGATGAGACGCAGCACCGCGAGCGAGATCGACGCCTCATCGACGAGCGCAAGGCCGTCAATCAGCGGGTTGGCGGTCTCGAACGCGTTGGCGCCGACGTCGGGCGTCGCCAGGCCATCGGCGAGCGTCTTGCCGACCTTCACGAAGACGGGTTGGCCCGCCTCCCGCGCCGCGTGAAAGGTGGCGGCACGCTCGGGCTCGACGCCAAAGATCTGGGCTTTCGGCGCAAGGTGCTTCACGGCGACGGCGACGCCGGCGATGAGCCCGGCGCCGCCGATCGGAACAACGAGCGCATCGGGATCGGCGCCAGTCTGCTCACGCACCTGTTCAACGATCTCGATGCCCATTGTCCCCTGGCCGGCGATGATGGCGGGGTCGTCGTAGCCGTGGACGTAGACGAGCGCGCGTTCGTCGGCGATGGCGCGAGCGCGCTCGTAGGCGTCCTGAAAGGTCTGGCCGCAGGTGACGACATTCGCGCCGAGCCGCCGACAGCGGGTCTGCTTCACCATGGGCGCCGACTCTGGCATAACGACGGTGACCGGGATGCCCAGCGACCGGGCGTGATGGGCGAGGCCGAGCGCGTGGTTGCCGGCGGACGCGGCGATGACGCCGCGCGACCGCTGGCCCTCGTCGAGCATCAAGAGGGCGTTGCGGGCGCCCCGCTCCTTGAATGAGCCGGTGCGCTGAAGGTTGTCGAGCTTCACGAAGACGCGCGACCCCGTGGCCTCCGAGAGCGGGTCGGAGAGCAGGCAGGGCGTCCGCAGGCCGGCGTCCGCGAGCCGCTTCGCGGCGGCGGCGACATCGTCAAAGGTCACTCGCACGGGCGCGCACTGTACCCGGAGGAACGGCCCGACGCTGCCGGGCGCTCGGCCGCGATCCGGTACACTTGCCGGGCATGACGACCCGCTATCCGATCCGCTCCGTGACGGTCTATTGCTCCTCGAGCCCGAGCGTGCACCCGGCGTACCTTGCGGGCGCAGAACGCTTCGGGCGATTGCTCGCCGAGTCAGGGCGCACGCTGGTGTATGGCGCCGGGCGCGTCGGGCTGATGGGCGCCCTCGCCGAGGGCTGCCACGCCGGCGGCGGGCGCGTCGTCGGGATCATCACCGAGCGCTTGCGCAACGCCGAGCAGATGGATCCGCGCAACGATGAGAACATCGTCGTCCGCACGATGCGCGAGCGGAAGGCGATGCTCGAGGCGTGGGGCGATGCGCTGCTGATCCTGCCCGGCGGGCTCGGCACGCTCGAGGAGTTCTTCGAGGTGTTTGTCGGCCGGCTGCTGGGCGAGCACACGAAGCCGAT
>JBICHM010000327.1:0-7538 GCA_043101835.1 Phycisphaerales bacterium
CGCCGCAGCGCCGGCACGGCTCACCGGCGCGCCCATACACGGCGTGGCGGCGCTGGAATGCGCCGGCGTCGCCAAGGCCGTCTCGATAGTCGCGCAGGCTCGACCCACCGGCCTCGATCGATGCGCGAAGCACGCGCACGATCGCGCTCGCCAAACGGTTCCCCTCCGCAGGGGTGATCGAGCCCGCTTCGCGCTGCGGGGCGATCCGAGCCCGGAAGAGCGCTTCATCGGCGTAGATGTTCCCGATCCCGGCGAGCACCGCCTGGTCGAGCAGGGCGGCTTTCAGAGCGCGTCGCGAGCCCCCGAGCCGGGCCCGCAGCGTCTGGCCGCTGATCGCGAGGGCGTCGGGCCCGAGACGCGACCAGCGTGCAGCCTCGTGGGCCTCCTGCGTCGGATAGGCCCAGAGGCCCCCGAAGCGGCGCGGATCGCGGAAGATGAGGCGTCCTCCCGCGCCGGCTCCCTCGCGCAGGGTCCACACGGCGTGCACATGGTCGGGACGCCCGAGGCGCTGCCCCGGGGCGACCCAAAAGAACTGGCCGCTCATGCCCAGGTGCACGGCGAGCGTCCGCCCATCGGGGGCGATGAGGGCCAACTGCTTGCCACGGCGCGTGGCGCGAACGCCCTCGCAGCCGGCGAGGAGGTCGGCCGAACGGCGCACGCCGCGCGCCACATCCGCTCGCAGCAGGCGGGCTGCGTGGATGCGCCGCGTCGCGAGGATCGGCGCGAGCGTCAATCGCACCCGTTCGACTTCGGGAAGCTCCGGCATCGGGCCGATGCTACGCCGGGCGACCCCGCCCCCGGCGCGCCCGGTGCGCGCTGAACCGGGCCCCTCCGGCCTCGGTAGTATCCCCCGGGCCCGATTCCCGGACCTCCCCTGCGCGCCGCGGAGCGGCGCCGCCCGACCACCCCGCCCACGGCCACGCGCCAAGGAGCGTTCACGGATGGACCAGTCTCCCGAGATCCCCAGCGCCGGCGAGGTGTACCCGCAGCAGGCCGTCGAGCAGGTGCGCGGCGCCTTCGACGCGCTCCGCGCCGAGATCGGCAAGGTCGTCGTCGGCCAGGACGAGGTCGTCGAGCAGCTGCTGATGAGCATGTTCTGCCGGGGGCACGCGCTGGTCGTCGGCGTCCCAGGCCTCGCCAAGACGCTGCTGATCTCCACGGTCGCGCGCACGCTGAGCCTCGACTTCAGCCGCATCCAGTTCACGCCGGACCTCATGCCCAGCGACATCACCGGCACGGAGGTGATCGAGGAGGACCGCACGACCGGCCATCGTGAGCTGCGCTTCGTGAAGGGGCCGATCTTCGCGAATGTGATCCTCGCCGACGAGATCAACCGCACGCCCCCGAAGACGCAGGCGGCGCTGCTCGAGGCGATGCAGGAGCACCAGGTGACCGCCGGCGGCCAGCGCCACCCGCTGCCCGACCCGTTCTTTGTGCTCGCGACGCAGAATCCGATCGAGCAGGAGGGCACCTACCCGCTGCCCGAGGCGCAGCTCGACCGCTTCATGTTCAACATCACGATCGGCTACCCGGATGAAGAGGAGGAGATGGAGGTCATCCGGCGCACGACCTGCCTGGAGAGCCCGCAGGTCTCGCAGGTGCTCACCGGGCAGGATGTGCAGCGCGTGCAGGAGCTGATCCGCCAGACGCCGGTGGCCGACCATGTGATCCGCTACGCGCTGCGCCTCGTGCGCGCCACGCGCATCCGCGAACACTCCGACGATGCGCCCAAGCCCGAGATCGTGCGCGACTACCTGGCGTGGGGCGCCGGGCCGCGCGCCAGCCAGTTCCTCATCCTCGGCGCGAAGGCCAACGCGATCCTGCGCGGGCAGAGCCATGTCGCGCCGGAAAACGTGCAGGCCGTCGCCAAGCCCTGCCTGCGCCACCGCATCATCACCAACTTCAACGCCGAGGCCGACGGCGTGACGACCGACGATGTCATCGAGAAGCTCCTCGAGGTCATCCCGGTCGAGGGGGGCGCCGAGGCCGATCGCCGCCGACTGGACGCGGTCACGCGCTGATGCGCGCCGTGCAGGAAGGCCCCGCCCGTGGCTGACGCCCCCACACCCGAACGCCCGAACCTCGACCAGGCCCGCCACCGCGCGCCCGAGGCCGACGCCTCGCTGTACCTGCACCCGCAGACGCTCGCGCGCCTCGGCTCCTTCGAGCTGCGCGCCAAGCACATCGTCGAGGGCGTGATGAGCGGCATGCACCGCTCGCCACACCACGGCTTCAGCGTCGAGTTCAGCCAGCACCGCCAGTACGTCGCCGGCGACGACATCAAGCACCTCGACTGGAAGGTCTACGGGCGCAGCGACAAGCTCTACCTCAAGCAGTACCAGCAGGAAACGAACCTCGACCTCATGCTGCTGGTCGATTCGTCCGGCTCGATGGCCTACGGCACGCGCTCCTTCGCCGACGCCTCGGGCGTCGGACGCGAGAAGGGGCCGCGCGGCGAGGGGATCTGGTCTAAGTTCGACCACGCCACCGCCTTTGGCGCCGCGATGGCATACGTCGCGCTTCGTCAGGGCGATCGCGTCGGCCTGGCCGTCTACGCCGATGAAATCCGTGCGATGCTCCGGCGCAGCAGCCAGCAGGCGCAGTGGCGCCAGATCGTCGGCGCCCTCTCCACACACCCGGTCGACAAGCACACCGACATGGGGCGCGTCATCGATCAGGTCGTCGCCAAGCTCAACAACCGCTGCCTGATCGTCATCCTCAGCGACTTCTTCGAGGATCTCGACAAGCTCCGCGCGGCGCTCGCGCGCCTCAAGCACCGGCGCCACGACGCCATCCTGTTCCAGGTGATGGACGCGCAGGAGCTGGAGTTCAACTTCACCGACGCCGCGCCCTTCGAGGGCCTCGAGGGCGAGGAGCGCATCCGCCTCGATCCGCGCAGCCTGCGCAAGGACTACCTCGCGGCGGTCAACCGGCACCTCGACGGCGTGCGACGCACGGCGCGGGCGTTCGGCTTCGACTACCAGCTGACGCGCACGACCGACTGGCTCGGCCCGCCGCTCGCGGCGTTCCTCGCGCGGCGCAACGCGCGCCTCAAGCGGACCAAGGCCGGATGACGCTCCTGCACCCCGCCATTGCGGTCGCGGGCGCCCTCGCCGTGGCGATCCCGATCCTCATCCACCTGCTGCTGCGCCGCCGGCGCAAGCCGGTGATGTGGGGCGCGATGAAGTTCCTGCTGGAGGCCTACCGCCAGCAGCGCCGGCGCCTGCGCCTCGAGCAGTTCCTGCTGCTGGCGGCGCGCTGCCTGGTGATCTTCCTCGCCGCGATGGCGATCGCGCGACCGCTTTTCGAGGGCGCGAGCGCCCTCGGCGCCGGCAGCGCCCGCACCGTTTACATCCTGCTCGACAACTCCGTCGCCAGCGCCCTGCGCGACGGCGACCAGACCGCGCTCGACGCCCACAAGCGCACCGCCGATGCGCTGCTCGCCAGCCTCGGCCCCGCCGATCGCGCGGCCCTGGTCACCCTCGCCGGCCCGGCCGACCCCGTCGTGCTTCCGGCCAGCAACGACATCGCCGCCGTGCGCTCACTCGTCGAGCGCATCGGCCCGGCTGACAGCGCGGCCGACATCGCCGGCGCGCTGCAGCGCGTGCGCGCCGATCTCGTCGCGCGCGAGGATGACGCGGCGGGACGCAGCGCGCAGGTCGTGCTGCTGACCGACTTCCTCGCCGGCAGCGCCGACGCCGCCCGCCCGCTTCCGCAGGCGCTCGCCGGCATCGAGGGCGTGACGATGCTGGCCTTCCCGCCGCGCGCCGCCGCGCCGGCGAACGTGCAGATCACGGCGATCGAGCCGCTCCGCCCGGTGCTGATCGCCGGCGAGCCCGCGAGCCTCGGCGGCGGCCAGGTGCGCGTGCGCCTGCGCCGCACCGGTCCGGGCGTCAGCGAGGCGTCGCTCACGACGCTGCGTCTGCGATTCGAAGGCCAGGGCGCCGCGGGCGTTGCGCCGGCGGCCCAGGCGCGCGTCTCCTGGAGCCCCGGGCAGAGCGACGCGACCGCCACGCTGCAGATCGATCCCGAGCGCGCCGGCGCGCCCGCATCGAGCGCCATGCTCATCGCCGAGATCGACCGCGACGCCCTCGACGCCGACAACGCGCGCCGGCGCCCGCTCCCGACGCGCGACGCGATCAGCGTCGGCGTCGTTGCGCGCGCCGTCTTCGGCGCGACAACGAGCGTCGATCGTCTCACACCCGCCGAGTGGCTCCGCATGGCGCTGCGCCCGACGACTGTTGCGCCCATCGACATCCGGGACATCGAACCGACGGCGATCGATCCGGCGAGTCTCGCCGGGCTCGATGCGCTGCTCGTGCCGCGCCCCGACCTCGTCGACGCCGACGCGTGGCGGCGCCTGCGCCGCTTCGCCGACGCCGGCGGCCTTGTCGTCGTCTTCCCCCCCGCCGAGACGCGCGTGCACCTCTGGGCCGACGAGATGGTCGGCGCTTTCGGCATCGACTGGCGCATCGCGCGCGAGGCCTCGGAGCCTGCCTCGCAGTCGCTCTCGGAAGAGACGCCGGACACGCCCATCTTCGCGCTGCTCGCCGGCGAACTCGCCGACCTGCTGCGCCCCGTGCGCATCGAGCGCGCCCTCCCGATCGAGAGCGCCGTCGCGCCCTCCGATGCGCTGCTCCGCCTCACGAGCGGCGCGCCGTGGGTGGCTGTCGCGACGCCCGGTCAGGGCGAGGCCGAGGACGCGGAAACGCCTGAGTCCGGCGAGGGGCGCGGGCGCCTCGTGTATGTCGCCAGCGCCCCGACGCTCACCTGGACGAACCTGCCCGCGATGCCCCTGATGGTGCCGCTCGTGCAGGAGATCGTGCGTCAGGGCGTGGGCGGCGGCGGCGAGGCGCGCGCAGTCATCGCCGGCGACGCCCCCGAGGCGCCCCGGCGCACGGTGACGCTTGCGCCGACGCACGAGGGCGCCGAGCGCGTCTCGGTCGATCGCGCCGGGCGCGCGTCCGCCGCGCTTCGCAGCGCCGGCGTGTACCGAGCCCTCGATGAGGCCGGGGCCACGCAAGGCGTCATCGCGGTGAACCCCGACGCCGACGGCGCGCGCACCGACACGCAGGCGCGTTCGACCATCGAGTCGTGGCTCGCCGGCGCAGGCCTGGGCCAGGGCGACTTCCGTTGGATCGAGTCCGACCGCCTCGCGACCGAGCAGGCCGGGGCGCTGGCGAACTCCGAACGGCGCGGCTCGCTGAGCGTGTGGTTGTTCGGCGCAGCGCTCGTCATCGCCGGCCTCGAGGCCCTCATGGCCCGGTTCTTCAGCCACGCGAAGCGCGCCGCGCCGACGCGCCGCGAGGCGCACGCGCCGGAGGCCGGCGCCTGAACGACTTCTTCGCACGAGCCCTCGATCTCGACGTCCTGCAGTTCGGCGCCGAGAACGTCCGCCTCGGCTTCGAGCGCCCGCTGCCGGGCTGGGCGTGGTTCGGCCTGCTGGCGGGCTGCGCGCTCTTCGCGTTCTGGTCGTACAGCCGCCTGACCGGCGCCGCGTGGGCGCGCATGGCGCTCGCGAGCCTCCGCACGCTGCTGCTGGCGCTGCTGCTCGTCCTTTTCGCGGGTCCGCAACTGGTCGAGCGCACCGAGACGACCGAGCAGGACTGGGTGCTGGTGCTGGTCGACCGCTCAGCGTCGATGTCCGTCGCAGACGCCGCGGTCGGCGCCGAGGCGCGCGCCCAGCGCGACGACCAGCTCCGGGCGATGCTCGCCGACTCCTGGCCCACCTGGGCGCGTATGGCCGACGAACGCACGCTCGTCTGGCTGGGCTTTGACGCCGGCGCGTACGAACTGGCGTCGAACCCGGGCGCTGGCCTCGCGCTCGAGGCGCCCGCCGGCCGTCGCACCGATCTGGCCAGTGCGCTGGACCAGGCGCTCCGACGCGCCGCCGCCCGCCCGCTGGCGGGCGTCGTCGTCTTCAGCGATGGGCGCAGCGTCGATGAGCCCGGGCGCGCCGCGCTGCGCCGGCTGCAGGCCGAGCGCGTGCCCGTGCACGTGATGCCGCTGGGCTCGAGCGAGCCCATCGCCGACTTCGCCGTCCGGCGCATCGAGGCGCCGCGCAGCGCGTTTGTCGACGACATCACCCCCGTGC
This sequence comes from Phycisphaerales bacterium, assembly GCA_043101835.1. Lineage (GTDB taxonomy): Bacteria > Planctomycetota > Phycisphaerae > Phycisphaerales > UBA1924 > JBICHM01. The sequence goes on from JBICHM010000327.1 coordinate 6,095, forward strand.
GCACCCTCGTCGAGCGTCTGGGCGCCGGCGCGGGAGGCGCCACGCTGCGCCTCGTCGACGCCGCGACCGGCATCACGCTCGACGAGCGCCGTCTCGACGAAGGCGACTTCACGCCCGGTGGCGTCGAGGTCGCCCTCACCCACCGCGCCGTCGACCCCGGCGAGGCCGACTGGCGCGTCGAGATCGTCCCCGATCGCGAAGACCTCATCCCCGGCAACAACACCGCGCAGGCGCGACTCGAACTCGTCGACCGCCCGCTGCGCGTGCTCTATGTCGACGGCTACCCGCGCTGGGAGCACCGGTACCTCAAGAACCTGCTGCTGCGCGAACGCTCCGTCGTCTCGAGCAACCTGCTGCTGGCGCCCAACCGGCGCTACCAGCAGGAGAGCGATGTCGAACTGCAGCGCCTGCCGGTTTCGATCGAGGAATGGGCCGAGTACGACGTCGTCATCCTCGGCGATGTCTCGCCCGAGGTCTTCAGCGGCGTGCAGCTCGAGAACCTGCGCGAGCACATCGCCACGCGCGGGGCCGGGCTGCTTTGGATCGGCGGCCCCGGCGCCACACCCAGCGCATGGGCCGGCGGCGCCCTCGCCGACCTCCTGCCCTTCACCGGCGGCCTCGAACGCGTGACCCCCTCGACGCAGGGCGTCATCGTCGAGCCCGCGACGACCAGCGAAGCCGCCGGCGTCCTGCGCCTCGGCGACGACATCGAAGACCAGTGGCCCGCCGGCCTGCGCGACCCGGCGAGCGGCTGGTCGGTGCTGCGCTGGTCGCAGCGCATCGACACCGCCGCACTCAAGCCCGCGTCGACGCCGCTGGCCTGGGCCGTGGTCGCCGACGACATCAACGCCCCCGAGCCCGAAGCGTGGCCGCTGGTCGTCTCGATGCGCTACGGCGCCGGGCGCACCGTCTTCGTCGGCACCGATGAGATCTGGCGCTGGCGCTACGGCCAGGGCGAGCTGCTGCCGGAGCGATTCTGGCTGCAGATCGTGCGCCTGCTCGGACGCGAGAGCCTGTCGCGCAGCGGCAAGTCCGCGGCCCTAGTCATCAGCCCGCGCCGCGCCGAGCTCGGTCAGCCCGTGCGCGTAGCGGTGGAGCTGCTCGACCAGTCGCTCGTCGACGCCGCGCCGTCGTCCATCCAGGTGCGCCTGACGCGACGTCCGGATGCGGGCGAAGACCCCGACGCCCTCACCGGCGCGATCGATCTGACGCTGCGCCCCGAGCAGCGCGGCGGACGCGTCTACGGCGCCACCTGGCTGCCGACCGAGCCCGGCGAATGGCGCGCGGAAGTCAACGAGTCGCTCCTGGCCAGCCTCGACCTCACCGACGAGGCCGTCGTCAGCCATCCCGACGACGAACTGCGCAGCCCCGAAACCGACCACGACCTGCTCGCGCGCCTCGCCGACCAGACCGGCGGCGTCGTGCTGCAGATCGGAAGAGCGTC
>JBICHM010000328.1:0-3732 GCA_043101835.1 Phycisphaerales bacterium
CACCTGCCGACCTTCGACGCCATCGACCGGCTTGTCGTCGAGCGGTTCTTCGACGCCGAGCTCAACGGCCTCGACTGGGACGCGCTGCGCGCCGAACACCGCGCACTCGCACACGCGGCGCCCGATGACGCAGCATTCGCGGTCGTCATGAACGACCTGCTCGCCCTGCTCAACGCCTCCCATACCGCCTACATCGCGCCCGACGACCCGCGCAACGCGGAACTGCTCGACATCTTCCGCTTCGCCCACGCGGACCTGATCGCCGAGCGCTACGGCGAGGGCGGCGTGCGCGTGGACACCATCGGCGCCCGCTTCGAGCGCTTCGACGCCGGCGCGGGCTGGTTCGTCGTCGATCTCGTCCCCGGCGCGCCTGCGGAGCGCGCGGGGTTGCTGGTCGGCGACGAAGTCGTCGCCGCCGACGGCGCGCCCTTTCGCCCAGGCCGGTCATTCGCTGGGCGGGCGGGCGACGAACTCACGCTCACGATCCGCCGTGACGGACCCGCGGCGGCGACGCGTGCCATCCTCGTCCGACCGATTCTGGCAAGCCCCCACGAACTCTTGCGCGACTCCATCGACGCCAGCGCGCGGGTCATCGAGTGCGACGGACGGCGCCTCGGGTATGTGCGCATCTACTCCTGGGCCGGCGCCGAGATGCAGGAGGCGTTTGTCGCGGCGCTCGCCGCCGAGCCGATTGCCTCCGCCGACGGCCTCGTGCTCGACATCCGAGGCGGGTGGGGCGGCGCATCGGCTGGGTACCTCGATGTCTTCAACGCCGACGCCGTGCCGCCGACGACCATGACGCTGCGCGATCGCGAGCCGATCGTGATCGACGACCGCTGGCGCAAGCCGGTCGTGCTGCTCATCGATGGCGGCTCACGCAGCGGGAAGGAGATGGTCGCCTTCGGCTTCAAGCGCGCCGGGCTTGGACCGGTTGTCGGAGAAATGACCGCCGGCGCGGTGCTCGCCGGCAGCGTCTTTCCGCTCCCCGATGGCGGCCTGCTCTACCTGGCGGTGGGGGATGTGACCATCGCGGGCGAGCGCCTCGAGGGTGTCGGCGTCGAGCCGGACATCCCGGTGAAGCGACCGATTCCATACAGCGGGGGGGCGGACCCGCAGCTGGACGCGGCGATCGGCGCGTTGCTCAACGAAATCCGCTGACACCCCGGAGTTGCGGCCGCACACCATGTTGATCATCCGTGGCCTGAAACCGCATCGGAAGTGGATTGGCTACACCATCGCGTGGTGTCCGATCCGGCGCGACCTTGCGCTCTTCCGGGTGCTGCGCTGCGGCCGGGTGCGCCACCTGTACTTCATCCATGTGGCGAAGACGCAGTGGTCGCACTACGAACTCGTGTGCCCCGAGACGGCGATCACGCTGTGGCGACGGGGCGGTGATCCGCCCGAGTTGTTGCGCCAAACGCCTGTCGCCGGGGCCGAACTCGCCCCGCTTGCGCCCGATGACGCGGTGTCGCTTGCCCTCCGGCATGCCGAGCGTGACCAGACGCAGAACGATCGCAGCCCGGCCGAGCGCGTTCAAGAGATTCTCTACCTGCTGCAGGAAGCGGACCGAGGCATTACCCGACCGCCGACGCGATTCCACCTGCAGGGGACGGCGCTCACGATCGGGGTGGCCGGGCTGCTCATCGCGGTGGCCCTTGGCGCAACGCGATCGTGGCTGGCGATACCCATTGGCGTCGGGGCCGGCGCCGTGCTTGCCGTGGTGCTCGGGTTCGAGCTGCGCGAATCGGCTCCTGCGCGATTCCGGCGGATGCGGACCGCGCTCTGCGACGCGATTCGGCGGACCGGCGCGGCGACCTCAGAAATTGCCGATGCGGTCAAGCATGCACGCGCGCAGCGCATGCGGGTTGCGCCGCATGTGGCGCGAGCGATGCGGCGCGGGGCGCACACCGATTAGCGGCGTCGCGTGTTACGCCCTCCGCCAGCGCTCGTACATCGTCGGCTCGGTGTGCTCGCGAACGCGCTGGCGCCAGCGCGTGTGTTCGACGGCGGCTCGCGCCGCCGCGAGCGCTGCGCCGGTCCACGGCAGCCACGCCATCGAGCGCGGCAGCGCGCCGGATTCGAACGCGGGCAGCGTCAGCACCGCGACCACGATCCAGAGTGTGAGGTTGATCGCGCACAGCAGGCAGCCGGAGCAGTAGAAACGCAGGGACTCGGGCATGGTCGCGCCCTCCGCGCGCCCGACGCATCCCCCGGCCCACCTGCGCGGGCGCAGCTCCACCGTACCGCGCACCGACGCGACCGGTGGTGCGAATCCGCGGAATCAGCCAGATCCGGCGCGTTGTCAGCGCGGTGTCAGGGGTTCGCGCAGCAGGTCGTCGAGCAGTGCCGCGCAGGCGGCGTGCACCATGCGGAAGACCGTGTCGAACCCGTCGGCGCCGCCGTAGTAGGGGTCCGGCACATCGAGATCGCGCTCGTCGGCCCCGATGAGCGCCGGGTCCCAGGACCGGAGCAGACGAGTGCGTTCGGCCGGCGCGCCCTCGTCGAGCAGGTCGCGCAGGTTCGAACGGTCCATGGGCACGATCAGGTGGAATCGCTCGAAGTCGGCCGGCGCGTCGAGCCGCCGTGCGCGGCTTGGCAGCGTCACCCCGTGGCGCTTCGCGACCGCCTGCGCACGACCGTCGGCGGGCTCGCCGGCGTGCCAGCCACCGGTGCCGCAGGAATCGACACGAAACCGCGCCTGCGCATCACGTTCGCGTGCGAGGTGCAGGAACACGCCCTCGGCGAGCGGGCTGCGGCAGATGTTGCCGAGGCAGACGAAGAGAACGCCGGTCGGCGTCGGCGCGGGAATCTGATTTGCGGGTGCTGTCATAGGTCGGGATCGTAGTCCGAGCCGGCGGCTCGCCTCGTCCGCGTCAGAGCCGCCGGATTCTCGGGCCCGGCGTCGGTTGTGCCTGACGCCTTCATCGAATCCCGGTTCGGCCTGCGCCTTCTGGGGCAGCGGGGAGGACGGCGCGACCGTTCGACGCGGCGCGTGCGGCGCTTCACCGTCGCAGGGTTACCCCCTGGCCTTCGGATGGCGATGAGCAATGTATGAGCACGACTGCACGCATTCGGATTCCTGCAGCCGCGATCACGGCCCTGCTGCTGGCGGGGGACGCGATGGCGCAGGTTCGTTCGGTGTCCCGCGGCGACATCAAGCGCGCCGAGGCCGCGCAGGCGCTCGAGACGGCGACCGCCATCGACAGGCGCCCGGTCCTCTTTCTTCGGATCTGGAACGGGTCGTACGGGCCCGGCAATCGGCTCGGCCTGGCGCCGGAGTTCCGAGACGACCGCGCGGCGCTGGCGATCGTGGAACAACTCGACCTGGCCTACGACGCGGGGTGGCGGCGGATCGTGCTGCACACGCCGACCGGGGCGCCGGCCAGCGCGGTGCTGAACAAGACGCTCGAAGAGTGGTGGCGTCGCTCCCCGCAATGGCGTTCATCGATGCGCCAGGCGCTCCGCGCATGGAAACTCGACCATCCCGACGCAACGTTGGGCGTCTACATGGGGCTCCAGGAGCGCGACGGCGACCAGCCTCGCGCATCGTGGATCGCGCGCTGCCTCTGGCCCCTCGTTGACGCCGGCTTCGAGATCTTTGTGTTCGACGCGACCAGCATCCGCGAGACGCGCCCGACCTTCGTCGCGGCCCAGGCGTGGCTGCGCAGTCGAGGGGCGAAGGCTGTCATGGAGGCGTACCCGATCGATGCCTCCGGCGACGAGAACGAGATC
>JBICHM010000329.1:0-9413 GCA_043101835.1 Phycisphaerales bacterium
TTTTCGGGGACATTCCTGAACCTGGTGGACGGGAGTGATTTCGGCGGCGTCGATGTGAGCGACTTCGGCCTTCGCCTTCTCCCGGGCACCTTCCTCGCGTTCGCCTTCAACCCCGATATCGAGGGATACGACGACGACACCGACCTCGATCTATGGATCCGGCAGGTGCCGAGCCCGGCGGGTGTCGCGCTCTTCGGCGTCGCCGGCCTTCTTGGCGCGTCTCGGCGCCGACGCGCCTGACCCACGACTCCATTCGCCCACTTCACCGGACGGCCCTGGCCGTCCGGTTTTTTCGTGCGCCCACCGAATCGAGCGGTGGTGATTTCCGGACCTGACCTCAAGGCGCCGATCGGGAGCGTTCGATGCAGATCCGGCTGGCAGGGTGTTTGCGGAGAGGCTTTGCGCACCAACCGCCAGCGACCGGGCGACATGCGCCCGGAGAAGGAGCCCCTCGCCATGCGCATCAACGCCGCGAGCGCCAGCAACCCCGCCCTCCTCCGCCAGATCGAGCGTCGCAACGCGACCGAGACGGCGCAGCCGAAGCCCGTGTCCGAGCAGCCTGCGGGCGCGAAGATCGACAGCGTCGCCGTTGGTGAGGCCGAAACGCGCCAGTGGCCGGGCAAGGCGCTGGGGATCCAGAAGATCATTGACTCGGGTCGCGCTGTGCCCGCCGCGCCGAACTCGCGCGTGCCTGCGCAATCGCTGCGCCGACGCGCGAGTTCGGCGCGGCGATTGCGCAGGCACGCGCCGAAGCCGCGGACGCCGGCGGCGCGGTGGACGCGCCGGACACCGTGCCCGTGGAAGACGAGGTCGAGGCCGGTCAGAGCCCGCTCCGCTACGGCGACGCCGACCTCGCTTACCTGAACGAATCTTGGGGCAGCGTCACCGGCGACGCCGGGTTCCGCGCCGAATACGACTTCAACGCCGACGGCCTGATCGATGGCGCCTACCTCGGCGAGTTGCTCGGGCGCTACGGCGAGCTGAAGCCGACCGACACGACGGTCGAGGGTGATGCAGTCCCAGCCGAGAGCCGCACCTTCACGCAGGCGGATGTCGAGGCGTTCCAGGCCTTCTGGGGCGCACGCGAGGGCGAGGAGGGCTTCGTTGGCCGCTTCGACCTCAACAGCGACGGCGTGCTCGACGGCGCCGACCTCGGCCTGATCCTCGGCTCGCTCGGCGAAGCGAAGCGCGACCCCGGGCTGCAGGACGAGCCCGAGGATGTCGTCGGCTCGACTCGGACCGACACCGGCGCATCGCCCGCGCTGACCGAAGCCGTCTCGATTGCGGAGGAGACCATCGCCGCGGCGAGCGCCGCGGAAACGGGGTTCACCGCCGAGACGCGCGTGCTCGAGGCGTCGGACTTCCTGCGCGTGCTCGACGGCCTCCGGGAGGATTCGGTCCGGAGCGTTTCGGACGGGCAGGTGGATCGCGCCCGGGATCTGGACAGCCTGCGCGAGAGCCTGGTGGCCTCGCTGCTGACGCCGTCGCGCACCGATGCGCTCTCGGACCTCCAGACGCTCCTCGAGCGCCTGGGCGGGGCGGGCCTCCGCAACGCCTGATCAAGCCTGCGCGTTGACTGGCGGACCCGGCGCGCGGAGCATCATGCGCGTCCGGAGGCGTTTCCGATGGCTGTGCAAATGGAGCTCTCTCGCATTCTCATCCGTGAGTTGAGCGACTATCAACTCATCGAGCTGCGCGAGTTCGACGGCGATCGGTCGTTCCCGATCGTCATCGGCCTGCCCGAGGCCCAGGCGATCGAACGCCGCCTCAAGGGCATCGAGATCAAGCGCCCCCAGACGCACGACCTGCTCGCCAACGTCATCGAGCAGATGGGCGGTGAGCTGCTCTCGATCACCATCAACGACCTCGCCGACCACACCTTCTTCGCCACGCTCGACGTCAAGAACGCCAGCGGCGAGACGCTCCACATCGACTCGCGCCCAAGCGACGCGATCGCCCTGGGCATCGCCAACGATGTGCCGATCTACGTCGAGGAGCACGTCCTCAACGAGGCGCAGCGCGACGAGGTCTGATCGGAGGGAGCACCAATGCGCGTGGACCCCGGCGCACGACCGCGCGCGTATCTGACGAGCGACATCCCCGGCCTTGGCGGTCGCCTGCGCGACGAGCCGGAGGACTTCGTCGTTGACGAGATCCCGCTCTACACGCCGTCGGGCGAGGGCGAGCACCTCTATCTGCGCATCGAGAAGCGCGACATGGCGACGAGTTACGCCGCCGAGCAGCTCGCGCGCGCCCTCAACGTGCGCACGCGATGGGTCGCCAGCGCCGGGTTGAAAGACCGGCGCGCCGTCACGACGCAGTGGATGTCGATTCACGACCCCCAGCGTCGGCTCGACCCGGCGGCCGGAGAACTGCGCCCGGGGCTGCGCATCCTCGAGACGGGGCGCCACGGGAACAAACTTCGGCGCGGGCATCTGCGCGCCAACCGATTCACCATCACCCTGAGAGGGGCGCGCCACGACGCTGATGGTGCGCGGGCGGTGCTCGAGGATCTCGCCCGGCGCGGCGTGCCCAATCGCGCCGGCGAGCAGCGGTTTGGCAATCGCGCGAACAACCACCTGCTCGGTCGCGCCCTGCTGCTGGGCGACCATCGCGCTCTGCTCGACGAACTCCTCGGCCCCGATGAGGCGTTCGAGCGCGCCGACGACCCCGGCCGACGCCTCTATGCCGAGGGGCGATTTGACGAGGCGATCGACGCCTTCCCGCGCGCGGCGCGCGCGGAGCGCGTGGCGCTCGCGGCGCTCGCACGAGGCAGAACGCCCGAGGAGGCGTGCGGCGCCATCGATCGCCAGCAGCGGGGCTTCTGGCTCACCGCGCTGCAGTCGGCGATCTTCAACTGTGTGCTCGACGAACGCATCGAGCGCGGCGCGCTGGCGACGCTTGAGGTCGGCGATATCGCGATGCTCTTCGGCGAAGGCCGCAAGGGGCCGACTTTTCTCGTCTCCGAGAACGACGCGCGCGACCCGGACACGATCGAGCGCGTCGAGCGCCTGGCCGTCACCGCGACCGGGCCGCTCTGGGGGCCGAAGATGCAGCAGGGGGCCGGCGCGGTCGCCGAGCGCGAGCGCGCGGCGCTCAGCGAGTTCGGGATCGACGAGGACGCGGTCCACGCCTTCGCGGCGCGGGCAGGCGTCGACATCATGCCCGGCGCGCGTCGCCCGCTCCGAGCGCTGCTGCAGGACCCCGACACCGAGGCGGGCGAGGACGAGCGTGGGCCCTTCGTCCGCTGCCGCTTCACGCTCTCCCCCGGCGCCTTCGCGACGATCGTCATGGAGGAGGTCATGAAGCCGCTCAATGCCCAGGCCGGCTAGGCTTCGGTCGAGGAGGGCGGCCCGTGGGCGATCGACCGAGGCTCGTATGTTTCGATCTGGGGGGCGTGCTGGTGCGCATCTGCCGCTCGTGGGAGGAAGGCTGCGCCGCGGCGGGCGTCGACCTCCGGCCCGACTACCGGCCCGATGAGGCCGGCGAGACGCGCCGGCGCCAGGCTGTGGATGCGTTGCAGCGCGGCGCCATCACGCGCGACCAGTTCTGGGCGACCGTCAGCGACACCTTCCGCGGCGTCTATACGCCGGAAGAGATCTCGCGCGTGCATCGCGCATGGCTGCTCGGTGAGTACACCGGCGTCGGCGACATCATCGACCGCCTCCACGAGCGCGCGGTGGCGACCGCGTGCCTGAGCAACACCAACGAGCCCCATTGGGAAGATCTGGTCGGCTACGACAGCCTGCGCCGGCTGCAGGCCCGGTACGCGTCGCACGAGATGGGGCTGGCGAAGCCCGACGCCGCGATCTACCAGGCGTTCGAGCGCGAGGTAGGCGCCTCGGGTGACGAGATCCTTTTCTTCGAGGACACGCCGGAGAACGCCGACGCTGCGGCCGACCTCGGATGGAAGACCTGTGTCGTGGATCCGCACACCGAGACCGCGGCGCAGATCGAAGCGGCCCTGCGCGAGCACGGCCTGCTCTGACGACGCCCTATCCTTCCGCGATGGCAACACCCGCGCACCGGACCTGCGCCGTCCTCTCGGTCGGCGATGAGCTCGTCCTCGGCCAGACGCTCGACACCAACTCGAAATGGCTCTCCGCGCGCCTGCTCGAACTCGGTGTGCGCGTCGTTGAGCACCGGACCGTCGCCGACGACCTCGGTGTGCAGCGCGAGGCGATCGCGACGCTCGCGTCGCGCATGGATCTGCTCATCATCACCGGCGGGCTCGGGCCGACCGAGGACGACATCACCCGCCACGCGCTCGCAGCGGCAGCCGGCGACGAACTCATCGAGGACGCCGCGGCGCTCGAGGAGATCCGGAACTGGTTCGAGCGTGCCGGGCGCGTCATGCCCGACGGCAATCGCGCGCAGGCCCTGCGTCCCGCGCGAGGAAAATGCCTCTCGAACGACCGGGGCACGGCGCCGGGGCTCGCGCTGACCATCACCGCCGGGCAGAACGCGTGCGATGTGTATTGCCTGCCCGGCCCGCCGCACGAGATGCAGGGCATGTTCGAGTCATTCATCGCGCCGTCGATCCGTCCGCAGGCCGGACGCGTCGTCGCGGCGCGAGCGTTGCACACCTTCGGCATGGGGGAATCGGCCATCGCCGGACTGCTCGGGGATCTGATGCGCCGCGACCGCAACCCGCTCGTCGGCACGACGGCGAGCGATGGCGTGGTCTCCTGCCGGATCCGGTTCGAGGGCGACGCCGACGACGCGACGGCGCAGCGCGAGGTCGATTCGATGGCCACGCGCCTGCGCGACCTCCTCGGCGATGTCGTCTTCGGTGAAGGCGTGGACACGCTCGCCAGCGTCGTGCTCGATGCGCTGCGCAAGCGCGGGCAGTCGCTCGCGACGGCCGAGTCGTGCACCGGCGGAATGATCGGCCAGACGCTCACCGCAATCTCCGGGTCGAGCGATGTCTACGCCGGCGGGTGGATCACCTACGCGAACCAGATGAAGTCACAGGAGATCGGCGTCGATCCCGCGCTGATCGAGCGCGAAGGGGCGGTGAGTCGATCGGTGGTCCTCGCGATGGCCGAGGGCGCACTCGACGCGGTCGGGCCCTCGGGGTCGCGGGTCGATCACACGATCGCCGTCAGCGGCGTCGCAGGCCCCGGCGCCAGCGAGGCGAAGCCCGCCGGCACGGTGTGGATCGGCCTCGCCTCGCGCAGCGCGGCCCCTGCGGCGCGCCTCTTCCGCTTCCCCGGCGGGCGCCACACGGTGCGTATGCGGACGACGCAGGTCGCGCTCGCGCTCTTGCGCCGGCGCATCCTCGGCCTCGCCGACCGCGACTGGCTGTGGGAGGACCTCGCCGGGCGCGGCTAGAGCGCGAGCGACGCGCCCGTGTCGATGCGCGTCGGCAGATCGGCCTGCGACAGGTCGCCCGCCGCCATCGCCGTCAGCGGGCTGATCTCGAGCGTGCAGTCGGGCGTCCCGTCGGGCAGACGCGGGACGGACACGCCGGCCGCCTCGAGCCAGCGCGCCGCGCGTTCGGTCTGCAGGCGCCGGCTCGACTCCACGCTGTCGGCGCCGGTTGCATTCTTAATCGGCGCGAACTCCTCGACGCGATCGACCTCGAGAACGATCGAGCGCTCGCAGATCGGCAGCGCATCGAAGACGAAGGTCTCGAGCTTGATCGCGTTCGGCGTGTCCGGCTCGATCCGGCCACCGGACTCCAGATCAATGTGGGCGACCTTCTTTTCAGCGCGATGGAAGGGCAGCGCGAACCCGCCGTCACCGTTGTTCAGGCGCTCGAGGAAGCCAACGCCGAGCATGTGGATGGCCGGGTTGCCGGCGTTGAAGACGAGCTTCCCGTCGTCGCGGCGCTGCGCGCTGAGATCCGCGGGCAGGTCGGAATACTCGATCACCGAGATCCGCCCATGCACGCGCGCGAAGACGCCGACCTTCTCGCCCGGCTCGGTCTTCTCGAGCATCTTGCTGGACATCTCGGCGCTCGAGTCCGTCGCGCCGGCGTGGAGGCCGATGAAGACGGGGTCGATGAAACGCACGAGCGGGTTGTCGACCTGGGCGTAGCAGAGGTGCTCGACGCCGCGGGAGCGCATGTCAGCGACCGCGCCGCTCGCGGCGAGCGCCTTGAGCGACCCGCCGTGGCCGTCGGGGTTGGTCGCGGGCTCGTCGAGATCGGCCAGCAGGATGCGCCCCGTCTCCATCTCGAATGACGGCATCACCCCCTGCGGGAAGTGGCGCACCTGCTTTGGGTCGAGCCCGAACCAGCCCTGTTCGCGGAAGAACGCGACTGTGGGCTCGTGGTTCATCGGGCTGGTCATGACATACCAGGGGATCGTCGCGCCCCAGCGGTTCTGGGCGGCGAGGATCCACTCGGCGAAACAGCGAAAGAGCGGCTTGCCGGTCACGGCGCCGCCGGGGTAGCAGCCCTTCGGACCGTCGAAGCCGAGGCGCGTGCCCTGCCCGCCGGCGACGGTGAAGGCCGCGACTTTCCCATCCCGAATGAGTGTTTCGCCGGCGCGCCGTGCGGCGTCGCGGTCCCACGGGCGCACGGCCGACGCGGGGTCGTGCGGGTAGTACGGAGCCGGGGCGACGTCGCCCGTCGGGGCGAACTCCGGCCGGGCGCGCACGTAGCGCTCGACCAGGTCCGGGACTGCGTCGAGGTGCACATCGCGATCGAGATCGGCGATGCGGCGCAGGAGCGCATCGAGCCGCTCGGGCGTCAGCCGGTCGGTGAAGCGCAGGAGGTGGGCCTGGCCGATGCGCTCGAGGCGCTGGCGGATGTCGCTGCTGTCGGTCATGGGGTCGTCGGTCGCGGGCTGCGGGTCACTCGGGCGATTCGGGCGCCGTCCAGTGCCCCTCGGTGTGGCGGACGATCTTGCCGGTGACGACGTAGATCACCTGCTCGGCGATGTTCGTGCAGTGGTCGCCCACGCGTTCGAGTTCCGCGGCGATCGTGTGCATCGCGAATGCGACCTCGCCGTCGATCTCGCCGGCCGCGAACCGCTGCTGCGCATCGCGGAGGATCTGCTGTTCGAAGGCGTCCACGGTGTCGTCGCTGGCGAGCACGACACGCGCTCCATCGGTGTCGAGCCGGTCGAAGCAGTCGTTCGCGCCCTGCACGATGCCGATGACGCTGTTGGCCATCATCCGGAAGACCGGGGGCAGCCCGCCGGGGAGCTCCGCCTCGGCGAGCACGCGCTCGGCCACGATCACCGCCGAGTCGGCGATGCGTTCGAGCTCGTTGTTCACCTTCACGACGGTCAGGACCATGCGGAGCTGGTCCTCGGTGATGTTCGCAGCTTCCTTCGTGGCGTCGCAGAGCAGCGAGACCGCCGCTCGCTCGATGTCCACATCCACCTTGTCGATGAGGGAGTCGCGATCGATCACCGACTGCGCCTTGGCGCGGTCGCCGTCGAAGAGGGCCTCGATGGACGACTCGAGCATGGCCTGGACGCGCCGGCCCTGCTCGGCCATGTCCGCCTTGAGGCGGAGGGTCCGCTGCTCGAACGCTTTGGGTGAGAGGGGCATGGCCGGTCCGTCCTCGCTGCTGGCACACGATACCACCGGGCCGGTGGGCGTCCACCGCGCGCACCGGAGCCGGACCGATCGTGCGCGGGAGCTATCATCGCCCCCGCGCAGGCGAGCGACGCCGCGCGAGCGCACCAGTTCCGCCGGAGACCGACGACATGGCCTTCATCATCGAGGACGTCCGGGCACGCCAGGTGCTCGATTCCCGGGGCAACCCGACGGTTGAGGTCGATGTGGCCCTGGAGAGCGGCGCCTTCGGACGCGCCGCTGTGCCGTCGGGGGCGAGCACCGGCGAGCACGAGGCCGTCGAACTCCGCGACGGCGACGCCGCCTCGTGGATGGGCAAGGGCGTGTCGAAGGCCGTCGCGAATGTCAACGATCGCATCGGCCCGGAGCTTCTCGGCCTCGATGCGCGCCGCCAGGAGGACATCGACGCCTTCATGCTGGAGATGGACGGGACGCCGAACAAGGCGACGCTTGGCGCCAACGCGGTGCTGGGCGTCTCGCTGGCCGTCGCCAAGGCCGCCGCGGAGGCCGCCGGCCTGCCGCTGCACCGCTACCTCGGGGGCGCCGGGGCGCGCGTGCTGCCGGTGCCGATGATGAACATCCTCAACGGCGGCGCCCACGCCGACAACACCGTCGATTTCCAGGAATTCATGATCCAGCCGTGGGGCTTCGACACCTTCGAAGAGGCCCTCCGTGCCGGCGTCGAGATCTACCACGCGCTCAAGGGCGTCCTGAAGAAGCGAGGCCTCTCGACCGCCGTCGGCGATGAGGGCGGCTTCGCCCCGGACCTGAAGACCAACGAGGAGGCGCTCTCGATCATCGAGGAAGCCGTCGGCAAGTCCGGCTATCGCTGGGGTGAGCAGATTTTCGTGGCTCTCGATCCGGCGACGAGCGAGTGCTGGAACGCCGCCGCCGAGCAGGGCAAGCAGGGCTATTGCCTGTTCAAGAGCACGAAAGAGGTCCTCTCCAGCGACGACATGGTCGCCATGTGGACAGAATGGTGCGAGAAGTACCCCATCCGCTCGATCGAGGACGGCCTGGCCGAGAACGACTGGTCGGGCTGGAAGAAGCTGACTGACGCGGTCGGTGATCGCGTGCAGCTTGTCGGCGACGACCTCTTTGTGACCAACAAGTCGTTCGTGCAGCGCGGGCTCGACGAAGGCTGCGCTAACGCGGTGCTCGTGAAGGTGAATCAGATCGGCTCGCTTTCGGAGACGTTCGAGACCGTGCAGCTCGCGCAGCGCAACGCATGGGGAGCCGTGCTCAGCCACCGCTCCGGCGAGACGGAGGATTCGACGATCGCCGACATCGCCGTGGCGACGAACTGCGGGCAGATCAAGACCGGCGCCCCGTGCCGCAGCGACCGCAACGCGAAGTACAACCAGCTGCTCCGCATCAGCGAGATGCTGGGGGATCAGGCGATCTACCACGGGGCCGCGAGCGCCCGCTGATCAGCGGCCGGCGCGCTAGGCTTGCTCCATGGCCGATTTGCCGCGCGTGCATCTGGTGCAGTCCGACATCGTCTGGGAGGACCACCGCGCCAACCATGCGAAGGTCGAGGCGCTCCTCGCCGACGCGCCGGTGCGGGCGGGCGACCTCGTCGTGCTGCCCGAACTCTTCGACACCGGCTTCAGCTTCAGGCTCGAGACCACCGTCCCCGGCGCCGACGGCACGGGCGCGTTCCTGCGCGAACTCGCGTCCCGTCTCCATGTGACGGTGCACGGCTCGCTGACGGCGCTCGGCGCCGATGGGCGCGGGCGCAACCGCGTGGTGGCGGTCGGTCCGGACGGCGCCACGCTCGCCGAGTACGACAAGATCCATCCGTTCTCGTACGGGCGTGAATCGGAGCGATTCACCGGCGGCGATCGCCTCGCGGCGTACGACTGGCGGTGGGGGGCCGG
>JBICHM010000330.1:0-22979 GCA_043101835.1 Phycisphaerales bacterium
GAGTTCGAGCAGGCGCTGGCGCGCTTCCTCCGCGGCGACGTGCGTGAGATCGAATCGGCGCAGGCGGATTCCGGCCTGCTCGGTCAGCAGGCGCTCGATGACGCGACCGAGCGAGTCGTTCAGGCGGGGGGGCGCGGTCGAGATAATCACGCCCAGTTCGTCGAGGTACGCGATGCGCCGGTTCGTGCCCTCCCCGCCGAGCATGGTGGTGATGGCGTTCTGCAGCGCGCTGGGCTTGACCAGCGGCGTCGGGAAGACGCGCGTGGTGGCCAGGTCGCCCTCAAGTGTCACCGGCAGGCTCGCGCCGGGGGCGATCATCAGCCACCCCTGGTCGGTCCTCGTCACGCCGAAGCCCTGTTGGGCGAGCAGCGTCTGCAGGAGCGGCAGCAACTCGTCTTCACGCACCTGCACCGGCGCCTTGAACTCGACCGCCCGGCCGGCGAGGTCCGCTTCGCTCAGGATGATGTTCACATCGAGCGTGCGTCCGACGAAATCGACCAGGCTCGCCAGTTCGACTGGCTCGCTGAATCGGCCGAAGTCGATCGTCCGCGCCTGTCCAGCCTCGGGGTCGTTGACCTCCGGCTGCTCCGCGAGGGCCGGGCGCTGGGGCTGATCGCGCAAGTTCTGCGCTGGCTGGCGGGCGACGGCGGCGGCGCCGATCGCCAGCGCGAGGCCGGCGCTTGCGGCGAATCGCCAGGCGGGGCGGAGCGGTGCGGTTCGTGGTGGGTCGTGCATCGGGCTCTGTCGGGCCGAGGTGCGGCCCCGGGTGCGGTACGATCGGTTCGGAATGCGTGTGGTCAGCCTGCTGCCGTCCGCCACTGAGACGCTCTCGTTCGTCGGGGGTTCCCGGTTTCTCGTGGGTCGCTCCCACGAGTGCGATTTCCCCCCGAGCGTCCAAGATCGGCCGATCCTCACATCGCAGGCCACCGAATTCACCTCGGCCGCGGCGGTGGACAAGGCCGTCTCAACGGCCCTGGCGGAGGGAAAGAGCCTCTACACGCTCGACGAGGACCTGCTTCGACGCCTCGCGCCGGATGTCGTCCTGACCCAGGACCTCTGCGCCGTGTGCTCGATCGACCTGCGCACGGTGGAGCGGATCTGCCGTGCGATGGACCCCGCGCCCGCGATCGTCAGCCTGAACCCCCAGTCCCTTGCGGGGGTATTCGACGACATCCTGACCGTCGGGCGCGCGGTGGGGCTCGAGCGCGAGGCGATGGCGGCGGTCGTCGGCCTGCGCGAGCGCCTGCACCGGGCGCAGGACCATGTGAACGCCTATCTCGACGGTCCGCGCGTCGTCTTCCTCGAATGGACCGACCCGCTGTTCATCGGCGGGCACTGGACGCCGCAGCTGATCGAACGCGCCGGGGCGACGCACCCCTTGAACGCGAGCGTGGCGCTGGAGGGTTCGGGCGCCGGGGGCGGACCTGGGGGCGACCACCGGGCGGCGGGCAAGTCGATCCGCGTGCCCGCCGAGGCGGTCAGCGCGGTGCGTCCGGAGGCGGTCATCATCTGCCCCTGCGGCCTCGACCTCGACTCGACGCGACACGAGGCGCGGCGCCTGCTCGAGCAGGCCTGGTTCCGCGACCTGCCGGCCGTCCGCGCGAACCGCGTCGCGATCGTGGACGGAAACCAGATGTTCAACCGTCCGGGTCCTCGCCTTGTGGACGCCTTCGAGTGGCTGGTCGGCTGGCTGCACGACCTGCCGCACCTGATCCCCGACGACTTCCCCTGGGCGACGCTCGAGGCCTGAGCGAGCCCGCACCTTCCGGAGGGTGGTTCATGCTGCTTCGCACGCTTCTCGTCGCAGGCGCCCTGTCGCTGACGACGCCTGCGTTTGCGCAGGTCGAATCGCAGATCGCCGGCGAGCGGCGCGACGCGGCGCTCGCGGCCGCCGATGCGCACCTCGACGCGCAGGGCCACGCGATCCTGCGCGATCTGGCGGGGCTCGTCTCGATCCCCAATGTCGCCAGTGACGCCGAGAACATCGGGCGCAACGCCGAGGCGATCGGCGCGATGCTCGAACGCCGCGGCGCCACGGTCGAGCTCATCCGCACGGGCGATGCGCCCCCCATCGTCTACGGTCGCCTCGACGCCCCCGGCGCCGAGCGGACGATCGCGCTGTACGTCCATTACGACGGCCAGCCCGTCGATCGGCGCATGTGGGCGTATGACCCGTGGGAGGCGACGCTCCTGACCGGCAGCGTGGCGTCGGGCGCGCGTCGGATCGACTTTCCTGAGGCGGGCGAATCGATCGATCCCGAGTGGCGCCTCGTCGGACGCTCGACGAGCGACGACAAGGCGCCGATCGCCGCGATCCTGCACGCGCTCGATGCGCTCGATGCGGCGGGCGTCGAGCGGACGGTGAACCTGGTCTTCTTCTTCGAAGGCGAGGAGGAAGCCGGCTCGATGCACCTCGAACAGACGCTGCACGCGATGGAGGACCGGCTGTCGGATATCGACCTCTGGCTCTTCTGCGACGGGCCGAGCCACCAGAGCGGGCGCCCGCAGCTGATATTCGGCGTGCGCGGCGTCATCGGTCTGGAGATCACCACCTTCGGCGCCCTGCGACCGCTGCACAGCGGCCATTACGGCAACTTCTCGCCCAACCCCGCCATGCGCCTCGCAAACCTGCTGGCGAGCATGAAGGACGACGAAGGGCGCGTGCTGATCGACGGCTTCGGCGACGACACCGCGGCGCTGTCGCCGTATGAAGAAGCCGCGCTCGACCTCGTGCCGCCGATCGACGACACGCTGCTCGCAGAGCTCGGCCTCGCGCGCCAGGAGCGACCCGGCGAGCCCTACGCGCGCAGCGTGCTGCGCCCGAGCCTGAACATCCGCGGGCTCGCGAGCGCGAATGTCGGCGAGGGCTCGCGCAATGTGGTGCCGACGACGGCGACCGTGTCGATCGACATCCGCCTCGCGCCGGGCAACGACCCGGCGCGCATGATCGAGATCGTGGAAGCGCACATCGCGGCGCAGGGGTTCCATATCGTGCGTGACGCGCCGGATGTCGACACCCGTCGCGCACACGAGCGCATCGCGCAGGTGCGATGGAGCGACCGCTACCCCGCGGCGCAGTCGAGCATGACGCACGAGGCGGTGCGCCCGGTGGTGCAGGCGGCGCGACGCGCTGCGCGAGCATCGGGGATGGGCGACCTCGTACTCAACCCGCTGCTGGGCGGCACGCTGCCGATCTACCTGTTCACCGACATACTCGGCAAGCCGGCGGTGATCACGCCGCTGGCCAACCACGACAACAACCAGCACGCGGAGAACGAAGACCTCCGCGTCGGCAACCTGTGGTACGGCGTGCGCCTCTTCAGCGCGGTGATGACGATGGAGTGAGCGTCAGAAGAGTCGGCGCACCATGCGGCTCGTGCGGTCGTACGCTGCCCACACTCGCTCGCCGCCCCCCTGCTCGTACGCCACCAGCCACACGCCGCCGTCGGCGCGCTGGTTGACGATGCGGATGTCGCCCGATTCGAACGCGCGGAGCGCCTGCATGTCGGGCTCGACGGCGCGGTCGATGGCGACGAAGGGAGCCGCGGGATCGCTGGTCCAGACGCCCAGGCACACGCCCGAGGGCGCGCGGAGCACGCCGGTGACGGGAGCGCCGGCGCTGACGAGCGTCGCGACGTCGCCGGTCTCGGCGTCGAGGGCGACGAGCGTCGGCTCGCCGGGACGGGCGTCAATCGCGTAGAGGATGCGCCCCGTTGCGTCGAAGCCGAGGGCGCGGCTGCGCGCGGCTTCGTCGGGCGTCCAGGCGAGGATCGCCTCGAATGGCATGGCGCCGAAGATGAAGGGCGCCGGACGCAGCAGGCGCACCCCGCCCTCGGGCGTGCGCACCTGCAGCAGGCGCCCCGCGAGATCGCGGGCGGCGACATACCCCGTGACGACGCCGCCCTGCACAGCGCCGGGGTTGCGCATCGCGAGGCGACGCGCGCCGGTCGTCAGATCGACGACCCATGCGCTGGGCGGCGCGCCGGCGGGGGTTTCGACGATGACGAGCGCCTCATCGGGCCGGCGCTGGGCGCGCGATTGCAGGCGCGCGCGGTCGCTGGCGTCGGTGAGATCGATGGCCTCGCCCGGCTCGCCTGGCGCAGGAACACTGCGCAGCAGGCGCGCGCCGTCCTGCGCGCCGGGCAGCGCGACGATGAGGCGGTCGCCGGCGAGCGACCAGGCGACCTCGAGCGCGCCGAAGGTGTCGGCGCCGAGCCCGGTCGCCGCGCGCGGCTGCTCGACGGGTGCGACATACACCTGCGCCGGCGCGCAGGGGCGCGGCGCGATGAAGGCGAGACGCCCCCCGTCGGGCGAGAGGCGCACATCGGCGACCGCGGCGTCGGCGGAGAGCGCGGGCGGCTGGGCCGGCTCGGGCGCGGAGGGAACGGGCTCGACGGGCTGGCGCGCGGGCGCCGGCTGCGCGAGGCACGCCGCGAGAAGGAGCGCGATGGCGGGGCCGGCGCGCATGGGAGCGTTCAGAGCAGTTCGAGGACTTCGAACCGCTTTACGCCGCGCGGCGTGTCGACCTTCACCACATCGCCGACGCGCGCCTTCATGAGGCTCTCCCCCATCGGGCTGCCGGCGGAGACCTCTTCGTAGTCGTCGAAGAAATCGCCGGAGAGTTCGCCGACGAGCTTGACGACGTCCTCGTCGCCGCGATCGACATCCTTGATGCGGACCATCGAGCCGACGAAGACGACATCCTCGGGCATGTCGCCCGATTCGACGACCTTGCTGCTGGCGAGGCGCTCCTCGAGGCGCCGGATCTCGGCCTCCATGAGGCCCTGCTCCTCGCGCGCGGCGTGGTACTCGGCGTTCTCCTTGAGGTCGCCGTGGGCGCGCGCCTCGGCGATGCGCGCGGTGATGTCCGGTCGCTTCGCCTTGAGCTCCTCGAGTTTGGTTTCGAGGGTCTTCTTCTCGTCGGCGGTCAGGAACTGCATGGGGAGTCGCCTCGGTCGGGCCGGGCGCGCAGGTGCGCATCGCCGGCGGGAAATGCATGGTTCTGAATCCCGCCACCATACGACATGCAGGCGGTGGTTATCCAGCCCCCCGGCGGGCCGACGCGAGCCGGATGGTTGCGCCCGCGAGCAGCCACAGGGGCAGCGCCGCGACGAGAGGCGCCCAGGCGCTCGTCCAGGTGGTTGCGTCCATCGTCGGCGACAGCCCGCTGGGGCCGGTCGTGAGTGCGTAGACGGCGGTCAGTGGCGAGGCGAGCGCGAGTTCATCGGCGATCGGCCCGCCCGATGCGCCCGCAAGCATCGCCAGCGCTGGCGCGCCGCCCACCAGGGCGACGCACAGGATCATCCAGATCGTGCGTCCGACGCCTGCGCGGCGCGCCGTGCCGCACGCGACAGCGCCGCCGACGAGCATCGACCACGACAGCAGCATCAGCGCCACGCCCCCGGTCACGGCCAGCGGCCACTTGCCAAGCCAGGTCAGCGGCCAGACGACCGCCTGCAGCGTCGCATTGAGCAGCGCCAGGTCGAGCGCCGTCGCCAGGAGCGGCCGGCGCGGGGGCGCCTGGCTGAGACGCACCATCGGCCAGAGCACCACCAGCCCTACCGCGATGAGCAGCAGCAGCATGCGCGACGCGTTCTGTACGAAGCGGAGATCGGTCATCCCCAGCACGGGGATGCGCATCACCGTGGAGATCGCGGCGCCGAAGAGGTAGACCGACCAGAGCAGCGCGAGCACGCGCGGCTCGCCCCGCCGGTGCGCCCAGCGGTCGTCTTCGCGCCCGGCGTCGTCATCGTCGGCGCTGGCCAACGCGCTGACGACGCCGGTGTCGTGGCTGAGGATCGGATCGAGCACGCCGCGCGCCCGAGCGGGGCGCGCCGGCGGGCGTGGGGCGTGCGCGCCGAGGTCGTGCGCCTCGTCGCGCGGGTCGCCCTCGGGCGGCGCTTCAGCCACCCGGCGCGGTCTCGTCGATGAGGATGACCGGCGGGAAGATCTCGACGCGCGGCATGCCGGCGCTGATCCAACCGGGATTGGTGAAGAGCTGTTCGAACGCGCGTGCCTTTTCGTCGTCCGAGCGCTCGCCGGGCGTGCGCCGCCCGGGGGGCGCGCCCCAGACGATCTCGGCGCCGCGATCGGTGATGATCGTCAAACGCTGGGCGCGGAGGAAGTCGGTGACGTCCACGCCGGCGACGTGCTCCCACTGGCTCGTGCGGCGAAGGCGCGAGAGCAGCGCAATGGCGGCCTGCACATCGCCGACCGCCCATGCGCCGCCGTAGTCGTAGGTCCCGTCGACGCGCCGGGGCGGGCCGGCGTCGACGCCGCGGATGAAGCGCAGCGGCCAGGAGGCGCCGGCGCGGTATTCGAGCGGAAGCAGCTCGCCGCGCAACCCGACGAGCAGGTCGCGATTGCCGGTCCGCACCACCGCCGCCGGCTGGCGGAAGGCGCCGTCGACCTTGACGACGCCACCGGGGAGGCGGCGGACGCCCGAGAGCGTTTCAAACCACCCGGTGTGCTGGAGCGCGAGGCGCGCGTTGTCGAGGCTTTCGCCGTCGAAGGGGTCGCGCGACACGGTCGCGAGCACGATCTGTTCGAGGCGCTCGCGCTCGTCGGCGGGCATCCAGGTGCCGGCGCTCCCGGGGGTGGCGGGCCAGTCGAAGCGCGGCTGGACGAGCGGGTCGGCGCGTGTCTCGCTCACGCGATCGGCAAGCCAGCCCTGGCCGACGGCGACGCCCACGCACGCGCCCAGGAGCACGAGCGCACTGGCGGCGCGCCCGGCGATGCGCAGCCCCGCCGCGCCATCGCGCTCCGCGCGCGCGGTCTTCGATGCCTTCTTCTTCTTCGTGCCTCTGCTGGCCATCAGGCGGTCGCCTCCTGCGCAGGTCGGGCGCCGGCGCGGTCGAGCGCGCGCCGGACGAGTGTGGCGGCGAGGGCGGCGAGGTCCATCCCGCCGCCGCGGGGGTGCGCCGCGGCCATCGGCACGAGCGAATGGCTCGTGAAGCCGGGCATGGTGTTGATCTCGAGCAGCCAGGGCCGGCCGTCCTCATCGAGGCGCCAGTCGATGCGCGCGATGTCGAGCGCCCCGATGCGCTCGGCGAGCGCGTACGACCAGCGCGTCAGATCCCGCGTCAGGGGCTCGGGGAGGTCCGGCTCGAGGATGTAGCGTGTGTCGTCGCGCGTGTACTTGGCGTCGTAGTCGTACAGGCCGTCCTGCGGGACGATCTCGATGATCGGCAGGGCGCGACCCGCGACGACGCCGACGGTCAGCTCCCGCCCGGCGATGAACGGCTCGATCATGCACGGCTTGCCGCCGGCGCGCGTCGCCTCGTGCGCGGTGCGCCACTCCTCGGGCGTCGTGCACACCCAGAGGCCGACGGTCGAACCCTCGTGCACGGGCTTCACGACGACGGGCAGTTCAAGCGGGCAGCGCGCATCGCGCGGATCGAAGACGCAACTGACGGTGACTGGCTGGCGCAGCGCGAGGGCCTCGCACTTGCTGGCGACCTTGTCCATCGCCAGGCGCGCCGCATGCGGGCCGCAGCCGACGTAGGGGCGCCCGTCGGCCTCGAGCAGGTCCTGCAGCGGGCCGCCCTCGCCCCAGCGTCCGTGCAGCAGCGGGAAGACGACTGCGCCGGGCATCGCGCGGATCTCGGCGAGCGAGGGTGTGTCGATGACATGGTGATGCACCGCCCAGCCGACGCCGGTGAGCGCGCCTTCGACTGCGCGCGCGCCGTCGAGACTGACGGCGCGCTCGGCGTCGGGGCCGCCGGAGAGAAGCAGAACCTCGGGCATCGCGCCGCTCACGCGCTGTCTCCTCGCCGCCAGACGACGACCTCGCGCTCGAGTTCGACGCCGAAGCGCTCGCGCACGCGCTCGGCGACGGCGTCCATCAGCGCGAGCACATCGCGCGCCGTTGCGCCGTCATGGGTAAAGATGAAGTTTGCGTGCTCGTCCGACACTTCCGCGCCCCCGATGCGCAGGCCCTTGCAGCCGGCCTCGTCGATGAGCCGCCCGGCGGGCTGGCGCGCGCCGTCGACCGTCGGATTCTTGAACGCGCACCCGGCGGAGTCCGCCGCGAGGGGCTGGCTGGCCTTCTTCTTCGCCATGACTTCCTTCAGGCGGCTGCGCAGCGGGGCGTGCTCGGCGGGTGTGAGGCGGAGGTCGGCCGAGAGGATGACGCCCTCGATGCCGGAGCGCCGGTAGGCGAAGGGGATGTCGTCGCGCCGCAGCGAGCGGATGTCGCCGTCGGGCGTGCGCACGCGGACGGACTCGATGGCGCCGGCGATCTCACCGAAGGCGCCGCCGGCGTTCATGCGGATGGCGCCGCCGAGGCTGGCGGGCACGCCGGCGAGGCCCTCGATCCCGGCGAGCCCGCGCCGGACGCTCTCGGTGATGAGTCTGGGCAGGTTGGCGCCGGCCTGGGCGCGGACGAGTCCGCCCTCGAGCCACTCGACGCTGTTGAGGCGGCGCGTGTCGATGACGAGGCCGTCGACGCCGTCGTCATCGACGAGCAGGTTCGCGCCGTCGCCGAGCACGCGGATCGGGCCGGCCTCCGCGCCGTCGATCGCGCGCAGGAGGTCGACCTCCGTCGCCGGCTCGACGAGCGCATCGGCGCGCCCGCCGACGCCGATCCAGGTGGCGATGGGTGCATCGCGCAGGACAGCGCGCGTGCTGTCGCGGGAGGCGCTGGTGGCGGGGGCCGAACGCATTCCTGGAACTTCCTTCGGGTTCAGTCGGCGCTCGCCCGGCGCCCCATGTAGGCGTGGGCGACCTTCCAGACCGGTCCGGCGCCCATGACGACGACAAGGTCGTTCGGGCGGCAGACATCGCGGAGCTGATCGACGATGGCGTCGAAGGGGTACAGGTGCATCGCGCGCACGCCGCGGGCGCGGAGTCGGTCGACCAGGTCCGCGGCGGAGACCTTCGTCTTCTCGATCTCGCTGTCGCGCACGAAGTAGATGTGCGGGACGATGACGATGTCGGCCTGGGTGAAGGACTGCGCGAACTCTTCGAGCAGGAATCGCGTGCGGCTGTGCTGATGAGGCTGGAAGACGCAGACGAGGCGTCCGCCCCGATCCTGCGGGCGCTCGTGCTCACGCAGGGCGCGCAGGGTGCAGTCGATCTCGGTGGGGTGGTGGCCGTAGTCGTCGTAGACGCGCACCGAGCCGCCGGCGACCGGAACATCGCCCAGACATTCGCAGCGGCGCTCGACACCACGGAAGTCGCCGAGAGCCTCGGCGGCGCCGGCGGGGTCGGCGCCGAGGCCGATCGCCAGCGCGCACGCGACGGCGCTGTTCATCGCGTTGTGCTCGCCGGGGATCTGCATGAGCCACGCGCACTGGGGCACGCCCGCGCGGGAGAGCAGCACACGGCGCGACGGGGCGTCGAACTCCACGCGCCAGTCCGCGGCCGGGCTGAAGCCGATCGTCTCCACCCGGCAGCGCAGCCCGGCGCAGACCTCGCGCCGGTGCGCGCCGTCGTGGGCGATGAGCAGGAACCCGCCCTCCTCCGCCGGAGGCAGCAGACGGGCGAAGCCCGCGAAGGCCTCGACGACCGCGTCAAGCGAGCCGTAGATGTCGAGGTGGTCGGCCTCGACGGCGCTGATCGAGCCGATCGTCGGTCGGAAGTTGTGGAAGGAACGGTTGAACTCGCACGCCTCGGCGATGAGCACGCCCGGCCGGCCGGCGAAGGCGCCGATGGGCGTCTCGGCGCTGCCGAGGCGGAATCCGGTGCTCGCGCCGCCGGGGGCAGAGGCGTCGCCGCCCTCGCTCGCGCCCGCGAGCTGCGCGGAGTTTGCGCCGACGATGACGGTCGGGTCGAGGCCGCAGCGCGCGAGGGTGTAGCCCAGCATCGCGGCGGTCGTGCTCTTGCCGTGGGTGCCGGCGACGGCGACGCCGGTGCTTGCGGCCATGCACGCGCCGAGCATCTCGGCGTAGGTCAGCACCGGCACGCCGGCGGCCCGGGCGCTCTGGACGAGCGGATGGTCGGGCTTCACCGCGGCGGAGACGACCATGGCCTCGGCGCCCTCGGGAATGTCGGCGTGGTCACCGGCCCGGATCTGGAAGCCGTCGGCGCGAAGTGCGTCCAGGACGGTGGTTTCGGTCATGTCGTCGCCGGTCACCACGGCGCCGCGGGCGCGCAGCAGGCGCGCGAGCCCCGACATGCCGCAGCCCCCCACACCGACCATGTGCAGACGCCTGCCGACGAGGGCGGCGTGGTCGGAAGGGCCGACGAGCGCGAGGGCGCGCTGGGCGCCGGGCGCCGGCTCGGGGGGCGCCGGCGCGACAGAGGATGCATGCGGCTGGGCCATGGTCCTCAAGGTATCGGACGCCTGTCGCCCCGGCGTCCAGTGGGTGCGACGCGTGCGCGCGGCAAGGTCGGTAGGCTTGTCGCCCCATGAGCGACGCCCCCCTTCCTTACAAGATCGCCGTGCTGTGCGACCTTCGGGACGCCGCCGGGCGCGTGCTGCTGATCCACCGGGCGAAGGCGCCCAACCGGGGGATGTATTCGCCGATCGGGGGCAAACTCGACACCCACACCGGCGAAAGCCCCGCGCAATGCGCCCAGCGCGAAATCCATGAGGAAGCCGGCGTCGAAGTCCCGCTCGATCGGCTCCGTCTCGTCGGCATGGTCAGCGAGCACGCCTACCAAGGCGAAACCCATTGGTTGATGTTTGTGTATCGGGTCGTCGGCAGCGTCGTCGTGGAGGAGCAGACGATCCGCGAGGGACGCCTGGAGTGGAAGAATCCGGACCAAATCACGGATTTGCCCCTCCCGGAAACGGATCGGCATGTCCTCTGGCCACTAATTCTGCGATCATCAGGTCGCTTCTTTGCTGTTCACATCGACTGCTCAGGGGATGAGTTGCGCTGGACGGTGGAACAGGACTGTTGAACTATGCGGCTCCGGTTGCGGGGCCCAAACAAAGTGTGAAGAATCTGAATGACGCTGGCGCAGGTGCGAGGACCTTTCTGAGCCGGCCGCCGAGAAATCACAAGGACCGTGAGGGGATCACGAATGCCGAACCGGTGGGCGGAAGCCCCGACGCCGTGGCGCGCCGACGCGAAGTCGGTGACCGCCAGCGTGCAGCAGCATGTGAAGCACGATGCGCTCGCATGCGGGCTGATCGATCTCGACAAGCCGCAGATGGACGAGTTCCTGTTCTGCCAGGGGTTCACCCCGGAGTCGGCCCAGCGTTGGGTCGCGGTCGGTTTCCAGCGCGACGCGTTGCTGCGCACGGCACAGCAGCACGGCTCCGGCACGGGTTTGTTGCAGGACACGGGGCTGGAAGGCGCGAAGCTCGCCCCCGACTCCTTCGCCGCCTGCGAGCTGCTGCCGATCGGCGTCGCGGATCGGCGGATGTGGTGGCTGTGCGCAGCGCGCGCGAGTTCCCCGTTCACTGTCGGCGAGCGTGAAGCGCTGCGTCTGCTGCTGCACCAGTGGCGCGCCGAGATGGCGCGACCGCAGGAGCCGGGGTTGATGCTCGCCGTTGTCGGCGCCGACAATCGCCTGATCTACGCCGACCCGTTCCTGCAGGCGCGCCTGCAGGAAGCCGGGCTGAGCGTCGCGGCGTTCCTCGGGCAGGTCGAGGAAGTTCGCGAGCAGCGCTGGCCCGACGCCAGGCACGGCGAATCGCACGACATGGCGCTGGAGCTCGGCGGCGAGGTCGTCTGGGTCGTCGTGCGCCGGCAGCGCGCCTGCGACCTCGAAGCCGCGGACCGCTGGCTGCTCGAGATCCGCCCGATGGAGGAGGACGAGCTGCCGGGCATCGGCGTGCTCAGCGACGATCGCGTGGCGCAGGCGCTCGCGCTCGTGCACGACCAGTACCACACCAGCCCGACGCTGAACGATCTCTCCAACGCGGTGCATGTGAGCCCGTTCCACTTCCACCGGCTCTTCAGCCGGCAGGTGGGCATTTCGCCGAAGCAGTACCTGCTGATGAAGCAGTTGCAGGTCGGGCGCTGGCGCCTGCGCCGCGGGCTCGAGCCGATTGGCGAGATCGCGCTGGCCACCGGCTTCGCGAACCACGCCCACTTCACGAGCACCTTCCGGCGCGCCCTGGGCATGAGCCCGAGCGAGTACCAGCAGCAGTTCATGCGCGGGCTGGAGCCCGCCGGCGCCTACGGGGCCGGCCCGGGCGGCCGGAAGCGCAAGAAGACGCGCCGGAAGAAGAAGGCCTGATCTGCCGCGGCGACACCCGAACAGGCATCGGGGCGAATCTGGCGGATCGCGCCGGAAATCGGGCGGGCCGCTTGCCGATCTATACTTCGGCCCGATGCGACGCATCCGAACCCTGACACCGTTCCCCCGCCTGCGCGCGGGCGACGGCGCCATGCGGCGGCGCGGGCGTCGCGTGCGCACGCTCGCGGCCGGCCTGCTGAGCCTGTGCCTGGCCGTCACCGCCGGCGCGCGTCAGAGCGAGCCGGCGCCCCAGGCCGCGCCCCCGGCCGCGACCTCGGGCGTGCCGGCGAGCCGCCAGGCGGACAATGTGGCGGTCATCACGATCAAGGGCGATATCGACAGATGGACCTCGGTGAGTGTCCAGCGTCGATTGGATCGAGCCCTCGCCGACGGGGCCGACGCCGTCGTGTTTGAGATCGACACCTTCGGCGGCGCCGTTGGCGCGTCGCTCGAGATCACGCACTTCATCCGCAACTCGCCGATTCCGAACACTGTCGCCTGGGTCAACACCAAGGCGATCTCGGCTGGCACATTCATTTCGCTCGCTTGCAACGAGATCGTCGTCAACCGCTCGGCGACCATGGGTGACGCTGCGCCGATCATGGCGTTGCAGACCCCGCTTGGCGCGCAGGCCGTCACCATCGGTGAAACGGAGCGGATGAAGCAGTTGACGCCGATCATCGCCGACATCGTGACATCTGCGCGAATGAGCGGCTATGACGAGAAGCTCGTCCAGGCGTTCATCATGCTCGGCGTTGATCTCTGGCTGATCGAGAATATCGAGACCGGGGAGCGCCTCTTCGTCGACGCCGCGGAGTATGAGAAGATCTATGGCGAGGCGCCGCCGCGCGGAGCTCGATTCACAGCTGGACCTGCCGCAGGGCGATTGCAAAGCGCCGAACAGCCAACGCAGTCGGACAGCGCTCCGCCCGACGCGACCTCGTTCCGGCCTGCTGGTGGGGCGTTTGACAGCAAGACCCTCGATGACATCAGTCAGCAGCTTGACGCCGCCGGCGCGTACTCCACCCGCCCCATCCTCACCCGCGCCGACAAGGGCGAGTGGCGCCTCGTCGAGCATGTCACCGATGGCACCACGCTGCTGACGCTCTCGACGCCGGACCTCATCCGCTACGGGCTCGCGCAGCAGATCGTGACCAACGACGCGGAGCTGAAGAACTACTTTGGCGCGACGAACCTCTCGCGCCTCGACCCCACCTGGTCGGAGCACCTGGCTCGCTTCCTGTCGCTGATGCCGGTGAAGTGGTTCCTGATCGTCGTCTTCCTGCTGGGGCTGTTCCTCGAGATGTCGGCGCCGGGTGTGGGGCTGCCGGGGGGCGTGGCGCTGGCGGCGTTGATGGGCCTGCTGGCGCCGCAGTTCATCGCGGGCGCCGCGGCGTGGTGGGGCGTGCTGGCGCTGGTCTCGGGCATCGCCTTCCTGGGGCTCGAGCTCTTCGTGATCCCGGGGTTCGGCGTCTTCGGGGTGCTGGGGCTGGTGGCGCTCTTCGCGGGGCTGCTCGGGATGGTGATCGGCCCCGGGCCGCTCTTCCCCGACTCCGACGCCGAGAAGCAGGACCTGGTCTACGGCGTGACGACGGTGCTGCTGGCGCTCTTCACGACCTTCATCGGGATGTACTTCATCACGAAGTACCACCGGTCGCTGCCGGTGCTCAGCAAGCTGGTGCTGGCCAATGAGCCGCGCCCCTTCGCGGATGACGAGGCCGACGGCATGCTCGGCGCGATGGGCGATGCCCCCGCCGCGGCGCGCGTGGGCGAGGAGGGCGTGGCGATCACGACCCTGCGCCCCAGCGGCACGGCGGAGTTCGGCGAGCGCCTCGTCGATGTCGTCAGCGAGATCGGCATGATCGATCAGGGCACGCGCGTGCGGGTGACGAAGGTCAGCGGCAACCGCGTGGCCGTGGAGCCGATGGACGACCCCGACGGCGGCCTTTTCGGCGACCTCCCCGCCGGATCGGCCGATGAAGCCGACGGACCCGACGAAGGGGAGCGTGCCTGACGATGGAGCCGTTGCTGCTGTGGGGATTCGGCCTGTTCGCGATCGCGGCGCTGCTGCTCGCGCTCGAGATTTTCATCCCCTCCGGCGGCGTCCTCGGCGGGTTGAGCCTCATCGTGGCCATCGCCGGGGTTATCGCGTTCTGGCGCGTCTCCACGACCTGGGGGCTCGCAAGCCTGCTTTCGGTCCTCGTGCTGGCGCCCGCGGCGGTGGCGTTCGCCTTCAAAGTGTGGCCACACACGCCAATAGGCAGACAGATGATCCTCGGCGACCCCGTCGAGGCCGAGGAAGAAGCGGTCGCGCGCGCCGAGCGCGACCGGCAGGAGCGTGAGCGTCGCGATGCGCTGCTCAACCAGGAAGGCGAGGCGATCACCGACCTGCGCCCCGGCGGGACGATCCGGATCGGCAAGGAGCGCTACGACGCGCTCGCCGAGGGGCCGACGATCGAGGCGGGCGAGCGGGTCCGCATCGTCGGCTTCGAGACCGGGCAGGTGAAGGTGCGGGCGGTCTGAGCGCCGACGCCCCGGTTGCTCCCCTATCGCGAGCGGCCATAATGCCCCGAGACGGCGCCGGCCTCGTGCGCGGCGTCCATCGATCTGCACGCTTCACGCCAGGAGGGCTTCCGGGTGAACCCACTTCTGATCGGCGCCATCATCGTCGTCGGGCTGATTCTGCTCGTCCTGCTGTTCATCCTCGCGCAGTTCTTCAACCTGTGGATCCAGGCCCTGTTCAGCGGCGCGAAGGTGTCGTTCTTCGAACTGATCGGGATGAAGTTCAGGAAGGTGGATCCGCGGATCATCGTCTACAGCCGCATCCGCGCGGTGAAGGCGGGCGTGGACCTCTCGACGAGCCAGCTGGAGACGCACTACCTGGCCGGCGGGCGGGTGCCCAGCGTCATCAACGCGCTCATCGCGGCTGATCGCGCGAAGATCGCCCTGCCCTTCGATACGGCCTGCGCGATTGACCTCGCGGGTCGCGACATCCTCGACGCCGTGCAGACCTCGGTGAACCCCAAGGTCATCGACTGCCCGAACCCCGCGGCGGGGCGCCCGACGATCGACGCGGTCGCCCAGGACGGCATCCAGCTCCGCGCCCGGGCGCGCGTGACGGTGCGGGCGAACATCGCGCGCCTCGTCGGCGGCGCCACGGAAGAGACCATCATCGCGCGCGTCGGCGAGGGCATCGTCTCGACGATCGGCTCCTCCGACACGCACCAGCAGGTGCTCGAGAACCCCGACCGCATCTCCAAGAGCGTGCTGAACAAAGGCCTCGACGCCGGCACGGCCTTCGAGATTCTCTCGATCGACATCGCGGACGTGGATGTCGGTGAGAACATCGGCGCGAAGCTGAAGGTCGATACGGCCGAGGCGGACAAGAAGCGGTTCCAGGCCGAGGCCGAGAAGCGCCGCGCGATGGCCGTCGCGCAGGAGCAGGAGTTCAAGGCCGAGATCGAGAAGAACCGTGCGCTGGTGGTCCTCGCCGAGGCGGAGGTGCCCAAGGCTATGGCCGAGGCATTTCGCAGCGGCAATATGGGCATCATGGACTACTACCGGATGAAGAACATCGTGGCCGACACGTCGATGCGCAGCGCGATCGCCGGCGATGAGCCGGGCCAGCGCCCCGACGGCGCCAGCGCCTCCTGAGTTCGCGGGAGATCGCCCGGGCGACCGCTACGATGCGGGCATGACCGCACCCGCGACCTGGTCGTGGCGCCTGCTTCGCGCCGGCGCCTTCATGCTCGACGGCGGCGCCATGTTCGGGCTCATCCCGCGCCCGATCTGGACGCGCGCCGTCACGCCCGACGACAAGAACCGCATCGCGCTCGAGACCAACTGCCTGCTGCTCGAGCGCGACGGCGCGCTCGTCGTCGTCGAGGCGGGCATCGGCGACAAACTGACCGACAAGCTGCGCGGGATCTACAACGCCGAACGCCGCACCATCGCCGATGCGCTGCGCGAGATCGACGCCGACCCGGCCGACATCACCCACGTCGTCCTCACCCACCTGCACTTCGACCACGCCGGCGGGCTGACGACGCTCGAGGGCGACCGGGCGGTCCCGGTGTTCCCGAACGCTGAGGTCATCGTGCAGAAGCAGGAGTGGCACGACGCGCTGGCGAACCGGTCGACGATGCACTCGACCTACCTGCGCGACCATCTCGACCCGATCGCCGAACGCGTGCGGACGGTCGAGGGCGAGACCGAGGCGCTGCCGGGCCTTCGCGTGCGCCCGGTTCCGGGGCACACCTTCGGACAGCAGGCGGTGCTGTTCGACGCGGCCGGCGCCGGCACGGTGGCCTTTCCCGGCGACCTGATGCCCACGCGCCACCACGCCCCCACCACCTGGGGCATGGCCTACGACGTGGAGTCGTACACGACGATGGTCGAGAAGGCGCGATTTCTGGCCGATGCGCACGCGAACGACTGGACGATCGTGCTCGATCACGACCCCGGGGAGCCGGTGATGCGGACGCAGGCGCACGAGCAGCGCGAGGGCGAGTTCACGCTCATCGAGGCCCACTGAGCGCGCCGGCGGCGTGTTTCGGGGCCTGATCGGGGCGGAGAAGACGCAGAACGCGTATTCCGGCGCGCGGTCGCGGCACTACAATCGTCGCGGGGCGGCCGCCGGGGTCGCCCACCCGCGCGGATGCCGCACGAAGCCGAGCGATTGTGAGCAGCACGACGGTCGAGGAGCGCGACGAACAGGCGGTGGCCGTCGGCCAAGAGCCGGGGGCCGGGACGCGCAGCGCGCCCGGGCAGGTCATTGACCAGCCCGCGCCGGCCGGGAAGAAGACGTTCTTCGAGCGCGTCGAGGCGTACATCTCGCGCCTGAGCACGCGGAGCAACTTCTGGCATCGCGTCTGCTCGCTCATCTGGCTGCCGATCGCGTATCGCTCCGGCATCCGGATGAAGCGGCTCGACACGAAGACCTTCACGGCGGTGCTGCCCTTCCGGCGCTTCAACCGCAACTGGTATAACGCGATGGCCGGCGCGGCGCTCCTGGCCAACAGCGAGATCGCCGGGGGGATGTACGTCTTCGGCGTCTGCGGCGCCGACTACACGGTCGTCTGCAAGGAGCTGCGCTACCGCTTCCTGCGCCCGTGCTTCGGCCCCGCGGTGTATCGCGTGACGCCGATGGCGGACCTCGACCACCTCGTCAAGGACGGCGGCGAGTTCAACATCGATGTCGAGCTCGACATCTGCCAGCAGCTCAAGAAGCCCGGCGAGAAGGAGCTGCGCGTCGGGAAGTGCTTCGCCACGTTCCATGTGACGCCGAAGCAGCACGCCAAGAGCAAGCGCGTGGCGCGCCGGATGAAGCAGCGTGCGCGCGGGCAGAAGGCGCGGCGCAAGGCCGCGAAGCGCGCGTGAACGCAGACGCCTCGCCTCGCTTCTCGCCTGTGCGCGCGATCGGCTGGGGCCTCTTCCTCGCCAGTTCCTGGACCTGGGTCATCGGCATGTGGCTGCCGGTGCGCCTGATGGCGGACTTCGGCTGGCCGGCGTGGGTCGCCTTTGCCCTGCCCAATGTGCTCGGCGCGATGATGGTGGGCTTCGTGCTGCGCAGGCGCGAGGCGGCGGCCGCGTGGCGCGAGCGCCACGCCGGTGCGATGCGCCTCTTCGGGCTCTGGACCGTGCTCTTCCACATCGCGTTTCTCTCGTGGTTCCTGGTGAATCTGACCGCGTTCCTCCCCGCGAGCGTGCAGGAGACGAAGGCCGGAGCGCTGCTCAGCCCGGCGGCGGCGCTGTGGGCGGTCGGCATGGCGTGGATCGTGTCGCGCCTTCGGACGGGCGGCGCCCTCGTCACGGCCGGCCTGACCTGGCTGGCGTCGCTGACATTCCTCGTGCTCGCGCGGGGGACGAGCGACGGGATGGCGATCCATGCGCCACCGGCGCCAACCAACGCCGTGTGGCCCGGGCTGGTGTGGTCGAGCGTGTCGCTGGCCTTCGGCTTCCTGCTCTGCCCATACCTGGACTTCACGATCCTGCGCGCGCGACTCGAGGCCCCCGGGCGAACCGGCGACGGGGCGTTCGCGCTGGGGTTCGGCGTCTTCTTCCTGGCGATGATCGTCGGCACGCTGCTGTACGCGTGGGCGTTCACGACCGGGTGGGGCTTCAACGCGTGGATCGGCGCGCACGTGCTCGTGCAGTCGATCTTCACGATGGGCGTCCACATGCGCGAGGGGCGGGAGCGCGGGTGGATCTTCGATCGCGCGCGCGCGTCGCGCGCGACCGTGCTCGCCGAGCGCGCGGCGGTGATCGGGCTGGTCCTGGTCGCCCTCTCGGCGGTGGACGCCGCCCGGACGGGTCGCGAGGGGCTGTACTACAACGGGTTCCTGTGGGCGTACGCCCTGGCGTTCCCGGCGTATGTGTGGATCGCCGGCGTGCCGCGGCGTGACGGGCTGCTGCGCCCGGGCGTGCTTGTGGGGGCGAGCGTGATCCTCGCGACGCCCGCGTTCTGGTTCGGCGCGGTGGAGAAACACTGGGCGTTCCTGCCCCTGGGCGTGGCGATCCCGCTCGTCGCCCCGCTGGCGGCCTGGGCGCTGCCGCGACGGGCGATCGGGGGCGATTCCGCCCCCATCGAGGCGCCGTCCTGACGGCCTCTCGATCCGGATTTTTGGGGCGATTCGGCCTAAAATGATCGCTCGCCGGTATGCGCCGGAACGCCCCGCGTCCGGCCCCCTCGGCCCCCTCGCAGAGACACTCCTCCATGGCCGATTCGATCGATCCCAGCGCCAACCCGTTGCCCGAGCCCGCCGGCTATGACCACGGCGTCATTGTCGAGCAGCAGATCGAGCGCGAGCTGCACGTCAACTACCTCACCTACGCGATGAGCACCATCGTGGACCGGGCGCTGCCCGATGTCCGCGACGGCCTGAAGCCCTCGCAGCGCCGCATCCTCGCGGCCATGAACGACCTGAACCTGCGCCCCAACAAGAAGCACCTCAAGTGCGCCAAGATCGCGGGCGACACCTCGGGCAACTACCACCCCCACGGCGAGTCGGTCATCTACCCGACCCTCGTCGGCATGGCGCAGGGGTGGCGCATGCGCGTGCCGCTGATCGATCCGCAGGGCAACTTCGGTTCGATCGAGGGCGATCCGCCCGCGGCGATGCGATACACCGAGGCGCGCATGAGCCACGCCGCGGTGGACATGCTCGAGGACATCAAGCTCGACACCGTCGACTTCCAGCCCAACTACGACGAGCGGCTCATGGAGCCGACCGTCCTGCCGGGCAAGTTCCCCAACCTGCTCGTCAACGGCGGCGTGGGCATCGCGGTCGGCATGGCCACCAGCCTGCCCCCCCACAACCCCGGCGAGATCTTCGACGCCATCTGCGCCGTCATCGACAACCCCGACATCGAGCTGCCCGAACTGCTCGAGATCGTGCAGGGGCCCGACTTCCCCACCGGGGGTGTGATCGTCGGCCGGCGGGGGATTGTCGACGGCTACGCCACGGGGCGCGGCAAGGTGTACGTGCGCGGCACGGTGCACACCGAGGACATCGGGACCAACCGCGAGCAGCTCGTCATCGACTCGATCCCCTACAACCTGTCGCAGTCCACCCTGGTCGAGCGCATTGTCAGCTCGATCAAGGAGGAGCGGATCAAGGATGTGACGGATGTCCGCAACGAGTCCGGGCGCAACGCGCAGACGCGCGTGGTGCTCGAGCTGCGGCGCGGCGCCGACGCGGCGGTCGTCGAGAACCAGCTCTACCAGTTCACGCCGCTGCAGCAGACCTTCTCGATCATGAACATCGCGCTGGTGAACCGCCAGCCGCGGACGCTCAGCCTCAAGGAGATGCTCGAGCGGTACATCGAGCACCGCGAAGAGGTCATCACGCGGAGGACGCAGCGCCTGCTGCGCGACGCCCAGAAGAAGGCCCACATCCTCGAAGGCCTGATCTACGCGGTCTGCGACATCGACGAGGTGATCCGCCTCATCCGGTCGTCGCGCACGCGCGAGCAGGCGATCGAGCGCCTGATGGAGCGCCGCTTCCGCATCGCGCCGGATCACCAGCATCGCGAGAAAATCCCCGCGCGCCTGCTGCGGTTCGTCGACGACGCCGCCGGCGGCGTCGCCCTGAGCCGCGCCCAGGCCGAGGCGATCGGCGCCATGCGCCTGATCCAGCTGGTCGGCCTCGAGATCGATCGCCTCGTGAACGATTACGCGGCCCTGGTCGCCGAGATCGAGGAGTACGAGTCGATCCTCGCCAGCCGCCAGCGCGTGCTGGACATCATCAAGGCCGACTGCGCCGAGATGAAGCAGCGCTACCCGTCGCCCCGCCTCACGCGGATCGAGGAGACGGAGATCGACATCGACATCGAGGCCCTCATCAAGGAGGAGGAGATGGCGGTGACCATCTCCCACGAGGGCTACATCAAGCGCGTGGCGCTCGACACCTACCGCCAGCAGGGTCGCGGCGGGCGCGGCATCAAGGCCTCGGAGTTCAAGGACGAGGACTTCATCGAGCACGTCTTCGTCGCCAGCACGCACGACGATCTGCTGTGCTTCACGAACACGGGGCGCGTCTTCAAGATGAAGGTGTACGAGGCGCCGGCGATGAGCCGGACCAGCCGCGGCCGAGCGCTCGTCAACCTGATCGATCTGCGCGAGGGCGAGAAGTGCGTCGCCTTCATGCCGATCAGCGACTTCGAGAAGGGCGAGTGGTACCTCACCTTCGCGACGGCGCAGGGGCTCATCAAACGCAGCAGCCTGCGCCTCTACCAGAACGTGAACCGCAGCGGCCTGATCGCGCTGCGCCTCAACGAGGGCGACAGCCTGGTGGGCGTGCGCTGGACGAGCGGGCACGACCACCTGTTGCTCGGCACTGCGCACGGGATGAGCATCCGCTTCCGCGAGAGCGACGCGCGTCCGATGGGCCGCGGCGCCGCGGGCGTGAAGGGCATCGACCTGCGCGACGGCGACGAGGTCGTCGGCCTCGTGAAGATCGAGATGACCGCGCCCGACGAGGACGAGCGTCAGAGCCCCACCCATCCGGAGGCGGACCTGCTCACGCTCACCGCCAACGGCTACGGCAAGCGCACGGACCTATCGGAGTACCTCGTCCAAAGCGAGGGCGAGAACGGCGTCATCAACGCCCGCCCGCAGTCACGCGGCGGCAAGGGGCGCATCGACATCCGCCACACCGAGCGCAACGGCGACACCGTGTGCGTCATGGCCGTGACGCCCGATGAGGATGTCGTGCTAATCACGCAGATGGGCATGCTCGTCCGCATCGCGGTCGATTCGATCAGCCGCATCGGTCGCGGCACGCAGGGCGTGCGCGTGATCAACCTGAAGGACGAGGACTCACTGGTCGCCGCAGCGCGGGTGGCGGAGAGTGATGAGGTTGAGAACGGCGAGTAAGCGGCTTCGGCGCAGCAGACGCGGTCACTAGCCGTTCGTCGACGCTGGCTCGCCGGTCGCCGCGTCGATCTCGGCGAGGCATTCACGCCATTCGGCGGCCTTCGCGTCGTGGCCGGCGTCGGGTTCGTGCTCGTGCTCGTGCCATGTGGTGTAGAGGTCGACGAGCGCCTGTGTCGCGTCGCGCGTGTCCTTGTGCGTCGGGCCGCGTGTCTCGACGAAGATCGCGTGAGCCTCGAGGAGGTTGGCCTCGGCGTCAGCGTAGCGGACGGAGTCGAAGTCGAGGGCTGCGCGGGCCTTTCCGAGGGGGAGGAGGAATACGCCAAGACGGTGCGCGTTGCCTCCTGTGAACACCGCGCGGGCGGCGTCCTCGACAGGCTCGAGCAACGCAATCGCATCGTCTGGTTCCTTCTGCGCGACGAGGATTGACGCGAGCGCGTATGTCGAGATCAGCGTGTCCGGGTGGTCGTCGCCCAGCGTGCGCCGTCTCCCCTCCAATGCCTCGCGTATGTACGGTTCCGACTCCGCGAGCCTGCCCTGCAACTTGAGCAGGCCACCCATATTTCTGATCGATCTCAGCGTGCCCGGGTGGTCGTCGCCCAACGTGCGCCGTTTCCCCTCCAGCGCCTCGCGGAAGTACGGCTCGGCCTCGGCGAGCTTGCCCTGTGAAGAGAGCAGGAAGCCCATGTTGGTGATCGAGATCAGCGTTTCCATGTGATCGTCGCCCAGCGTCCGCCGGTTCCCCTCCAGCGCCTCCCGGTAGTACGGCTCCGCCTCGGCGAGCCTGCCCTGCTCATCGAGCAGGACGCCCATGTTGTTAATCGAAGTCAGCGTGGTCCGGTGGTCGTCGCCCAGCGTGCGCCGGCTCATCTCCAGCGCCTCGCGGAAGTACGGCTCCGCCTCGGCGCGCTTGCCCTGCAGATAGAGCAGGCTACCCATGTTGTTGATCGATCTCATCGTGTCCGGGTGGTCGTCGCCAAGCGTGCGCCGGCTCCCCTCCAGCGCCTCGCGAAAGTACGGCTCCGCCTCGGCGAACCTTCCCTGCTCTTGGAGCAGCAAGGCCATGTTGCTGAACATCGCCAGCGTTTCCATGTGATCGTCACCCAGCGTGCGCCGGCTCCTCTCCAGCGCCTCGCGCGTGTATGGCGCCGCCTCGGCGAGCTTTCCCTGATTCCGGAGCAGGCGGCCCATGTTGTTGATCGAGATCAGCGTTTCCGGGTGGTCGTCGCCAAGCTCAGCGCGCCAGATCGCCAGCGCCCGCTCCTGCGGGCCCATCGCCATCGCCAGCAACCCGAGATCGCTGAGCGTGTCCGACACCGTCTGCAGCAGGCGCGCCTGCACGAGCGGCTGATCGGCGAATTGCTCGTCGATTACTCCGATCGAGCGCACAAACAGATTCTCCTGCAATGATCCGAGCGCCACGCTGGTGCAGTTCACCTGCGCCAGCTGCGTCTCCAGATCTGCACGAGAG
>JBICHM010000331.1:0-11908 GCA_043101835.1 Phycisphaerales bacterium
GGAGGACGATCGAGATGCCCAGGTAGCAGAGGGCGATGCCGATGAGGACCTTGATCGCGGCGATGATGGGGTCGCCGCCGAGCTCGTAGGTCTCGGCGAGCAGTTCAATGACAAACCCGATCGCGACGGCGCCGAGGATGCCCGCCAGGAGCCCCAGGAAGACGCCGCCGATCGTCGAGATCTTCTTGACCGGTGTGAACACATCGATCGCGATGACGAGGGCGAACAGGCCCAGCGCGAAGGCGATGGCGGCCGGCCAGAAGGCGACGAGACGGTCGGTGATGCCCCCCTCGACGCTTGCGCCGCCTCGGAGGACGGCGAGCAGGGCGACGGCGCCCATGAGCACCAGCATGACCCCGCGCAGGATCAGGATCAGGCTGCGCCGGCGCCGGGCCTCAGCCTCGGGGTCGAAGGAGCGGAAACGATCGTCGGCCATGGAATGAGTGTACGCGGCGGGGAGGCTCGCGTAGACTCCCGCCTCGCGGCGTGCGGTTGACGGCCGGGCCCGGTGCGCGGGTGGCCCGTGAACCTGGTCAGAGCTTGACCGCAGCAGCCATAAGCGGCAGTCATCCGGCGCCGCCGGTGTCCTGGCCGTCAACCCCGCGCCGCGACAATCACCCGACCGGACCGGGACCACCCGGGCCGGTCGTTGTGTTTTTGCCCGGGGCGGCGCGTGGGCCGCCCGAGGGAGCCTCCGATGGGCGCAGGGTTCTGGATCCGGCGATTCCTGCTCGTGGCGACGCTCGCGACGGGCGTGCTCTTCGCGGTGTACCTCGCGCGCGGGCGGGATCTGGAGCGAGCGGGGCTGGAGGCCGCCGTCTGGGGCACGGCCTCCTCGCTCGCATTCACGCTGACAAGGCTGTACTGGTCACGCCGCGGCTTCGCATGCGCGATGTGCCGGGATCTGCCGGAGGAGTAGGGGAGGCTGCGCTCCACGCGTTGGCCTCCGGCCAATTCGCGGCGCCCATGTTGGTGGCCGCCGTTATCCTGTGGCCGATGAGCTACACCGTTCTCGCACGCCGGTACCGCTCCCGGTCCTTCGACGAGGTCGTCGGACAGGAGGCGATCGCGCGCACGCTCGCCTCCGCGATCGAGCAGGGTCGGGTTGCGCACGCATACCTCTTCGTCGGCACGCGCGGGGTCGGCAAGACCTCCATGGCCCGCATCTTCGCCAAGGCGCTGAACTGCCCGAGCGATGAGCCCGCCGAGGTCGCCGAGGCGATCATGACCGGGCGCGACAGCGATGTGATCGAGATCGACGCCGCGTCGAACCGCGGCGTCGACGAGGCGCGCGAACTGATCGCCAACTCGATCTACCGCCCCCTGCGCGGGCCGTACAAGG
This sequence comes from Phycisphaerales bacterium, assembly GCA_043101835.1. GTDB lineage: Bacteria > Planctomycetota > Phycisphaerae > Phycisphaerales > UBA1924 > JBICHM01. The sequence continues at coordinate 1,343 of JBICHM010000331.1, forward strand.
TTTACATCATCGACGAAGTCCACATGCTTACGCGCGAGGCGTTCAACGCCCTCCTCAAGACCATGGAGGAGCCGCCCGAGCATGTGAAGTTCATCCTCTGCACCACCGAGGCGCACAAGGTGCCGGCGACCATCCAGTCGCGCTGCCAGCGCTTCGACTTCCGCAACATCCCCACGCAGCACATCGGCGAGCACCTCAAGGCCGTCATCATGCAGGAGAAGATGAAGGCCGAGCCGGAGCTGATCCACACCGTGGCGCGCATGGGCGCCGGCTCGATGCGCGACGCGCTCAGCCTTCTTGACCGCCTCATGGCAGCCGTTGGCCCGAAGGAGACGATGACGCTCGAACTACTCGAGCGCCTGCTCGGCCTCCCGCCGCGCGAGATCCTGCTGGGGGTCGTCGAGTCCCTTGCGACCGGTGACGCCGCTGGCGCCCTCGAGCGCGCCGACGAGCTGCTCGCACGGGGCGTGACGCTCGACCAGGCCCTCGCCTCCCTCGCGGAAGTCCTGCACGACCTGCTCCTGCTCTCCACCTGCGGCGCCGAGACGCGCCTCGTCGAACTCTCCGCCGACGCCAAGGCGAAGGCCGCCGATCTCTCGACGAAGTTCGACGGCGCCGGGCTCGTCCACATGGTGGCGCTGTGCGAGAGCGTGCAGCGTTCGCTGCGCAACAGCGCGAACCCCCGCGCGCTCTTCGATGCGCTGCTGGTGCGCCTCGCGCTCACCGAGAAGATCGCGGATGTGACGGCGCTCGTGCAGGGCGCCTCGTCGGGAGGGCCCCCCGCAAAAAAACGCTGACGGCGGGGACGCCGGCCGCCCGGGCGACGCCCGCACCGGCCAGCGCGTCGCCGCCGCGAACGGAGTCGCGACACATCGAACCGGCCACCAGATCCGCGCCGGTCGCCGCAGCGTCGCCCGCGCCGCCGGCCGAGGAAGCGGGCGACGCCCCGGCCATCTCGATGGCGGACGCGAGCCTCAGCGAGGTGTGGTCGCGCGTGCTCGAGGTCGCGGGCGAGCGGAACTCGTCACGCGCGCTCGTTGGGCCGCTGAAGCTGGTCTCGGTCGCGCCCGGCAAGGTGTCGCTGACGGCCGAGGAGCCCGGGCAGCTCGCCTACGCCCGCCAGCGCTCGGAGCAGATCGCCGGCATCTTCCGTCAGGCGCTCGGACAGGCGGTGAAGGTGACGCTGCAGGGCGACGACGACGCCCAGTCGGCGCCGATGCAGACCACGGCGATGGACCGCGAGGCGCTCGAGCACCCGCTCGTGAAGCAGGCCGTCGAGCTCTTCGGCGGGCGCGTGGTGTCGGTGGAGCGCGAGTAGTCGCACGGGAGGCGCGATGTTCGACCAGATGAAGTCCCTCGGCGCACTCGCCGGGCTCATGAAGAACAAGGAACGCATCCGCGAGGTCGGTGAGCGCGTAAAGCGCAACCTCGAAGAGGCGCGTCTCTGCGGCCAGGCCGGGGGCGGCGCGGTGCGCGTGATCGTCTCCGGGCGCATGCGCGTCCACGAGGTGATCGTCGATCCCGCCGCCGCGGGTGCGCTGGCAGACCCCGCGAGCCGCGACCAGGTGCAGGAACTCATCGCCGAGGCGATGAACGACGCCGTCCAGCGCGCCGAGCGCATGGTGAAGGAAGAGGCGCAGAAGGCGGCCGACGAACTCGGCCTCGGCGACTCGCCGGAGCTGGCGCGACTCTTCGGCGGGACGTAGCCGGACTGCTTCGTCGAAGTCGCTCGCCGCGCGCAGAGGCGGTGCTCAACCGCCCCAGGCGCCGAGCAGCACGCCCAGGTCCGCGCCGTCCACGATGCCGTCGGCGTTGAGGTCGGCGGTCGGGTCGGTCGTCCCCCAGACGCCGAGAAGCAGGCCGAGGTCGGCGCCGTCGATGACGCCGTCGGCGTTCAGGTCGGCCGGGTGCACGCTCGTGAAGAGCGCGACCGTCGCGAGCGGATCGCCGAGCGGGGTGTTCTGCCACGAGAGCGCCGGCTGGGCGATGTAGGCCGCCTCCGCGAAGGAGAGGCCATCGACATAGAACGCGCCGACGAACTCCGTGAGGTCGGCCACCGCGAAGGTGAACGGCTCGGCGACATGCGCGAAGGCGAAGCCGCCGCCTGCGCTGAGGAAGTCGAGCGCCTGTCCCTGCCCCTGCCGGCGCGTGCCGTTGACGATGCTCGAGCCGTTGAACGACTCGTAGGACGCGAAGACGCTGCCGGGGTGAAGGTTGGGATACGCGCTGGTGAGGTAGGTCCCCGCGCCCGGGGGGCTCTCGCCGCGTCCGGCAAGATCGTGATTCTCGCCGTAGGTCCCGATCAGCAGCAGGGGGGTGTCGGGGTCGGCGAGTTCTGCGCCTTCGAGGAAGTCGAACGACTGGTCGTGCGTCACAGCAACCCCGGCGCCGGCGAGCGCAAGCGCCGCGCCGTCGAAATCGTCGAGCGCAGGGAACGCGCCCGCGAGCCCGTCGTTGTCGAGCGGGTCGAACGCCCCGGTGTACTCATCGAGCAGCGCCTGCACGAGGCGCGTGTCCACGGTGAGGCCGAGCGTGCGGTTGATCAAGGCCACGGCGTTGTCGGCAGCGCTCGCGTCGGGCGTGGGCGCCGCGTCGAGGCGGCAGACCAGGTACATGTCGCCGGGGCCCAGACCGTCCACCGTCCAGTACGCGGCGTCGGTGGGCAGCGGTCCGGCGGTGAACGATCGCGCCGTCGTGATCGCGCTGCGATCGAAGGCGTTGATCGGCGCGCTGGAAGTGTGGTACGGGTTGTCCACCGGTCCGGCGTGGCGGGACGCCAACGCGCCGACGCCCGCGCCCTCGAGATCCTGATGCAGCAGCGTGAGCTCCGACTCGAGGCTCGCCCAGGTGCTGGCGATGGAAAACTCACCGGCGCCGTCGATGCGCGCCGGCAACCCGCGCGTGGTCGCGATGGCCACGACCGACTCGGCGAGCGTCGCCGCGCCGAGCGGCTGGGCCAGATGCTGGCGCAGCGGGGCGCGCACGCGATCGAGGTACACCTGGCGCGGGATGGAGCCGTCGGGCAGCAGCGGATCCGCGAGGTCGAACTGGCGCACGCCCGGGTGGGCGGCGAGATAGGCGTTGCGGATCGCCAGCGAGTCGGCGCTCGCTGAGTTGTAGACGAGCAGCACCTGGTGGGCTTCGAGCGCCGCGTGCGCGGGCGCAGCGAGAGCGGACGCGGCGACCGCCGCGAGCAGGCAGGCTCGATCTGACGCACACAGTCCCATTCGCCAGGTGCTCTCCGGTCTTCTCTACGCCCAGACTACCCGCGGGGATGCGATGGTCCAGCGATTCCGGGCGCCAGCGGTCAGGATCCTGCCAACGCCCGAACGGCGCCGAGCATCTCCTCGAGGTTGCGCAGGCGTGCGGCGTAGACCCCGATCGCCTCGTCCACGCCCTCCTGATTCCCGATCTCCACCTCGTAGCGGAGCAGGGGCAGCATCCAGGCGGCGTATCCGCTGGTCGGATCGGTGGAGGCAAAGAGATTTCGAAACCACGGTCGCTCGGGCAGGCCGGCCTCGGCGAGCCAGACCTGCTCCATCGACCGCAGCGCATTGTTGACGGCGTCGAGTCGGGCGCCGGCGAGGCGGCCGTCCGCGACGGCGTCGGCGAGCGCACGGTGCGTCTCGTCGGCGCGCATCTCCAGGCGCGACGCGGCGTCGCGCAGGGCGCCATCGTCGATCGACACGCCCAGCTCCGCGGCGCGCGGGCGCATCGCGTCGAGGTGGCGCACGAGGTCGCGCGCATAGTCGCCGGCGTGCAGCGGGACGAGCGGATCGGCCGCGAGGCGCGCGAGCACGAGGTTGGTGATGCGCGTCAACGTGAGCGCCGCGCCGTAGTCCTCACCGACGGAGCGCCGGTAGTGGGCCAGCGTGTCGTAGGTGGAGTGGTACGAATCGCCCGGGGCGCCGCGCATCCCCAGCCCCGCCGAGGGGACGCCGGCGTGGCAGTAGAAGCCGACATGATCGGAGCCCCCGCCGAGGTTGCCGAAGCGCGGGCGCTCCGCTGCGCCGAACCAGGCATCGGCCAGCGCCTCGGGGGCGTCGGCGCCGTGCACGAACGCTTCGTTCGTGATCGATTGCGCGGCCTGCTCGATCAGCGGTTTGAGTGAGGGCGAGGCGCTCGCGCCGAAACGCGGCCCACCAGCTGCGGCGTCGAGGTTGATGTAGGCCACTGCGCCCGTGCGCAGCGCATCGACATGCCCTTCGACCCACTCGCTCGAGCCGATGATGCCGAACTCCTCGGCGCCCCACGCGCAGAAGACGATGGAGCGGTCGGGGCGCTGCCCGTGCTGCGCCGCCTCCGCGAAGGCGCGCGCCGCCTCCAGCACGACGATGAGCCCGCACGCCGGATCCTTCGCGCCGTACACCCACGCGTCGTGGTGGCAGCCGACGAAGACCTTCTGCTCCGGGTGGGCGGCGCCGGGCAGCGTGGCGGTGACATTCCACGATTCGACGATCTCGCGCGTCTGCTCGACGCTGACGCGAACGCGCAGGTCGGCGCCGCCTTCGAGGCGGTAGGTGAAGGGCAGACCGCCCTGCCACTCGCGATCCTCCACCGGGCGTCCGGTCATGCGCCCGAGGATCTCCTGCGCGGCGTCCCAGCCGACCGGCTGGACCGGGATGGTCGGCAGGGGGGCGTCGGCGATGTCGATGCGCTCGGCGTCCTCGGTGGCCTCGATAAAGGGGGTGAGCGGGTCGCCCTGCCAGGGGAGCGTCAGGATGGAGCCGCGCTGAATCTTCGAACCGTTGGCCCATACGCCCTCGGGCCACATGAGCCCGCGCACGTAGCCGCTGTCGATCGGGTCGGTGTAGATCACCAGGCCCGCGGCGCCGGCCTGCTGGGCGTAGTAGGCCTTGTAGCCCCGGAAGTTCCCGCCGAAGCGAGCGACGACGATTCTGCCTTCCACCGGCACGCCCAGTTCGGCGAGGCGCTCGAAGTCCTCCTTGCGCCCGTAGTTGGCGAAGACGACCTCACCCTCCGCCGTGCCGGTGGCGCTGTAGGCGTTCCAGCCGAAGGGCAGGTCCTCCGCCAGCGTGTCGGGGTCGGCGTCGATCGGCGTCTCGGCGATGGGCAGGTCGAACTGCTCGGGCGCGACGATCGAAAGCGAGGCGCTCACGGGGCGGGGCAGCAGCGCCCAGAACGGACGCTTCTCGACTTCGAGGCCCATCTCGGTGAAGGCGTCAACCAGCGCATCGACGATGCGCTCGTCGCCGGGCGTGCCGGCCAGGTGGGGCTCGCTCGCCGTCATGTCGTGCCAGGCGCGCAGGCGTGCGGCGTCGGGCGCCTCGACGACGGCGCGTTCGAGCGCCGTCAGGTTGCCGATCGTCGGCTGGGCGACAGAAGCGGGCGCGCCGGCGCAGAGGGCCGCCGCCACGCCGAGAAGTGCAACGAAGTGGGCGCCGAGCGGTCGATGGGGCATGGAGCGTTCCTCGTCGGGGTTCTTCGGACTGGGCGGCTAGCATACCGCTCGCGCCGGTCCGGCCCTGGCGGCGCCGCTCAAGGAGACTCTGAATGCGCCTGCACGGCTTGAAGCGACTGGTGGTGGTGGCGGCGGTGTGGCTCGCTCCGGCGGGCGCACTGGCGCAGACGGTGTACCGGCAGGGCGTCGTTGCGGCCGACCATCCCGAGGCGTCGCGCGCCGGCGCACTCATGCTCGAGAAGGGCGGCAACGCGGTCGACGCCGCGGTCGCCACCTCGTTTGCGCTGTCGGTCGTGCGTCCGCAGTCGTGCGGGATCGGCGGCGGGGGGTTCATGCTCGTCCGCCTCGTCGAGGACCCGCGCACCCCGGGTTCGGGCCCGATCGAGATCGCGATCGACTACCGGGAGCAGTCGCCCGGCGCGGTCGGGCCGGACTACTTCGAGAACCTCGACGATCCGGACGCCAGCCGGTGGTCGGGCAGCGCCGCCGGCGTGCCGGGGACGGTCGCCGGGCTGCTGCATGCGCTCGAGCGCTTCGGCACGCTTGATCGCGCCACGGTGATGGCGCCGGCCATTGCGCTCGCCGAGAACGGATTCGACGTGGACGCGGCGTATGTCGAGGCGGCGCAGGACGCGATCGCGTGGTTCCAGGAGGACCCGCGCCGCCCGCTGCTGCGCGCATTCGTCTGGGAGACGCTGCTGCGCGACGGCGCCGTTGCGGTCGGCGATCGCATCCGCAACCCGCAGCAGGCGGCGACGCTCCGCGCGATCGCGCGCGACGGGCGCGACGCTTTCTACACCGGCGAGATCGCGCAGCGCATTGTCGACGAGGTCGCCCGCTACGGCGGGGCGATGACGCTCGAGGACCTCGGCGCCTTCGAGGTCGCGGAGCGCGAGCCGCTCGTCGGCTCCTTCCACGGCCGAAGGGTGCTCGCGATGCCGCCGCCCTCGAGCGGCGGCGTCGCCACGCTGCAGGTGCTCGGCGCGCTCGAGCGCTATGAGGCGAGCAGCGGCGAGTCGCTGGCCTCGATGGGCCACAACTCGGCGCCCTACATGCACACCGTCGCCGAGGCGATGAAGCACGCGTTTGCCGACCGCGCCGCGTGGATGGGTGACACCGACTTCGCCGACGCGCCCATTGATCGCCTCCTCTCCGGCGCGCGCCTCGATGCGATCGCCTCGGCGATCAACCCCGACGAGACGCACCGCGCATCGTTCTACGGCATGGCGCCCGCCCCGGCGCCGGACGGCGGCACGAGCCACCTCTCGGTCGTCGATCGCTTCGGCAACGCGGTCGCCTGCACCGAGACGATCAACCTCGGCTTCGGAGCGCGCATTGCGCCTGACGGCCTCGGCTTCTGCCTGAACAACGAGATGGACGACTTCACGACGCGCCGCGGGCAGACGAACGCCTTCGGACTGCGTCAAAGCGACCTGAACCTGCCGGCGGCGCGCAAGCGTCCGCTCTCCTCGATGTCGCCGACGATCGTGCTGGGTGACGACGGGGCCGTTGAGCTGGTCGTCGGCGCGTCCGGCGGCCCCCGCATCATCACCGGGACCATCGAGACGCTGCTGAATGTGCTCGTCTTCGGCATGGGAGCGGAGGAGGCGGTCGGTGCGCCCCGATTCCACCACCAGTGGCGCCCCCACGTGCTCGCGGTCGAGCCGTCCCTCGACCCTGCCAGCCCGAAAGAGGTCGGCAACAGTCAGCGGGAGGTCCAGTCGATGATGCAGCGGGCCCCGGCGCTGATGGCCCTGCGACGCGCCATCCAGGACCGGGGCCACATGTGGGGCACAGTTCCGACGGTCGGCGTGGTCCAGGCGATCGTCCGGGCGCCCGGCGCGGAGGGCTACGAGGCCGCGTCCGACCCCAGAAAAGGCGGGCGACCGGCCGGTGTGACCGATTAGCGGTGCAACAGCCCGCGCCGGCGCGGGTAGTTCAGGATGGCACAGGGCGTCGCGCCGAGACGCGCGCCGAAACGCGGGAGCGTTCTCAAGGGTGCGGGAAGGAGCCGGCATGCGGAGAACAGGACAGAACTGGATGGGGCGCCTGCTCGCTGTGGTCGCGCTCTGGTGCGTCGCTGCGCTGCCCGCGCCGGCGCACGGCGCCGACCTGCTCGCCGACGAAGGCGGCGGACTCTACGAGATCCGCATCACCACCTTCAGCGACGGCGACATGCCGCTCTTCGAAACGCGCGGGCGACTCCGCATCGACGCCGCCGGCGAAGGCCGCTGGCGCGTGCGACTGCTGGGCGTCGAGGTCTTCGACCGGTCGATCAACCGCTGGAGCGATGTCATCGTCGACTCGGTGGACCCCCGGGCGCTCGACCTGCCCGACGGCGTGCTCGTCGAGTTCATCGTCGATGGCCCGCCGGACCTCGAGGCGCTCATCCCCGCGGACATCCCCAACATCGCCTTCGGGCTGCTGCTCGAGGCGTCCACGCTCCTCGCCCTCTGCTCCGACGACGGCGGTCTCGATCGGCTCGAGGCGCCCGGCGACGCGGTGGACATCGACGGCTTCACCACCGACTGGACGCGCCCGCACGGCTCGCCCGCCGCGCGTCGCATTCTGCACGCCGGCCGGTCAACCCTCGAGCGCATCGAGAACGGCGTCGCGACGGTCGCCATCCGGACCGCCGGACTCCGCTGGGCGACGATCCGCGGCTACGCGACGCTTCGGCTCTCCTACGGCGAAGAGCCGTATCCGATCGTGCTGCGCATCAATGCCGAATCCGGCGCCCTCGAGAGCGCCTCGGTCGATCGATCGATCCTGACCTACCGAGAGTTCGGCGAGGTGCAGGACGCCGATCTGCCGCTGGTGGACGAGGTCGCTTTCCCGGCTGATGCGCCGACATTCACGACGCGACGCAGCGTGGAGCTCGAGCGAATCAGCGAATCAGACTGACGGCTTCCGCAGCGTTGTCGCGTGAAACGGACGCCCCTCGCGCACGTATTTGCGCTCGAAGTTCGTGCCGACGAGTTCGCCTTCGCGCGCGCCGCCGGCTCGGTGGGCGGCGTCGAAGGGCAGGCGGTCGAAGCGGGCGCCGTCGCGCGACGCATCGCACCAGCGATCGAAGTGCGCTTCCATCCACGCCCAGTAGTCGTCGTGATCCGTCACGATGCGCAGCTCGCCGCCCGGCTCGAGCGCCCGATGCGCCTGGGCGAGAAACGCATCCTGCACGACGCGCCGTTTGTGGTGGCGGGACTTCGGCCACGGATCGCTGAAGTACAAGTGGATCACGCGGCAGACGGCGTCGGGCATGCGCCAGCGCAGGAACTCCGTGGCGTCGGCGCACAGCACGCGAACGTTCTCAGCCTGATGGCGGCGCAGGCGGTCGGCGGTGTACTCGGCGAACTCGCGCGCCCACTCGATGCCCAGGAAGTTCGTCTCCGGCCTCGCGTCGGCCTCGGCGACGAGGAACGCGCCCTTGCCCGAGCCGATCTCCAGTTCGAAGGGGCGATCGGGGTGGTCGAACCACGCGCGCGGGTCGAGGCGCGCTTTCTCCGGGTGCAGGTGCACATCGTCGGGCAGCGCGGGAAGGGACGCGGGGTCGACGCCCACGCGTCCCGGGTCGAGTTGTCGCCCTCGGGCCAGTCCGAAACTCATGGCCGGTAGCGTAGACGCGCCCACCGGCGCGGGGTAGGCGCACGCCCGACCGGCGCAATCCGCACGACCCGAATCCCGAACCGAACGCGAATCGATGCGTATCAGTTGTCGGTCGGCGCGCGATGCGCCGATACGGATGCGTCGCCCGCGCGTGCACAGGGAGCGCGGGCGTGGGGCTGGGGGCAGGGACGGCCGCCGGCCCGGTGGCGCCGCGACCGGGGGGCGATTCCTCGAAACCGGGGCCAACCGCCTCGCGTGGGCGCGTCGCCGCTTCGGCGTCGTCGATCGTGCGGCGGGGGACTCCGGGGGAGTCGTTCCGATGGCCGATTACGCCGACACGCCCCGCCGCCTCGTCGATCTCATCGACTCGAGGCTCGACCGCCAGCGCTTCCAGGAACACCACTGGGAGGGGACGTTCCAGCAGTATCTCGAGCTCGCCCAGCAGCGCCCCGGCGTCGCGCGCAACGCCTACCAGCGCGTGTACGACATGATCCTCTCCTACGGGTGGGAGAAGTACCGGCGCTTCAAGCGCGACCTCGTGCGCTACCACTTTTTCAGCGACCCGATCGAGCTGGGCGCCGACGCGATCTTCGGCCTCGACGAGCCGCTGATGCAGCTCGTCGATGTCTTCCGCTCCGCCGCCGAGGGCTACGGCACCGACAAGCGGATCCTCCTGCTGCACGGCCCGGTGGGCTCGAGCAAGAGCACCATTGCGCGCCTGCTCAAGAAGGGCCTCGAGGCGTATTCGCGCACCGAGAAGGGGGCGCTCTACTCCTTCTCGTGGATGCTCGACGAGCACGCGGGCCCCAGCGACAAGTCGCACGAGTTCCCCTGCCCGATGCACGAGGAGCCGCTGATGCTCGTGCCCGGCGAGGCGCGGGACGACCTGCTCGCCGCCCTCAACGAGTCTTACGAGCCGGCGCACGGGCACGGGCGCATCCGCCTCCGCGGCGAGCTGTGCCCCTTCTGCCGCAAGGTCCACGCCGACCTCATGCGCCACTATTCGGGCGACTGGCGCGCCGTCATGGAGCACGTGCGCGTGCAGCGCATCATCATCAGCGAGAAGGACCGCGTCGGCGTCGGCACCTTCCAGCCCAAGGACGAGAAGAACCAGGACTCGACCGAGCTCACCGGCGACATCAACTACCGCAAGATCGCGCTCTACGGCTCCGACAGCGACCCGCGCGCATTCAACTTCGACGGCGAGCTGAATATCGCCAACCGCGGGCTCTGCGAGTTCATCGAGGTGCTCAAGCTTGATGTCGCGTTCCTTTACGACCTCCTCGGCGCCAGCCAGGAGCACGTCATCAAGCCCAAGAAGTTCGCCCAGACGCACATCGACGAGGTCATTCTCGGCCACACGAACGAGCCGGAGTACAAGCGCCTCCAGTCCAACGAGATGATGGAGGCGTTCCGCGACCGGACCATCAAGATCGATATCCCCTACAACATCCGCCTCGACGACGAGATCAAGATCTACAGGAAGGACTTCGGCCCCGACCGCATCCGCGGCATCCACATCGCGCCGCACACGCTCG